>CACDNT010000012.1 GCA_902554195.1 uncultured Pelagibacteraceae bacterium | reverse complement strand
TTATTATGATACTAAAAAAATTAAATATTTTTTTTTAGAACAACCTTTTCCAAAAAATACAAATAGGTGGGAAAATCAAGCGATCCAAAGAGAATTTCTACTTTCCAAAACAGATTTTGCTGATCCTGATGATTATATTTTTTTTTCGGACCCGGATGAAATAATTAAGCCGCATTTATTGAAAGATTTTAAATTAAATAAAAAATATGGAATATTTTTGCAAAAATGTTTCAATTATAAATTTAATATTTTTAATCCCTACGAGTCACCATGGGAAGGAACAAGAGTATGTAAAAAAAAAAATTTGAATTCAATAGATTTTATGAGGCAAAAAATTAAATCAAAAAATCTTAGATATAACTTTTTAAGATTTGATAAAGAAAAAAGTATTGAGATATTCAAAAATGCTGGATGGCATTTTAATAATATTATGTCCGCTACAGAAATATCTCTTAAATTGAAAACTTTTGCTCACTCTGAATTTTCTGATGAGAAATTTAGTTCTGAGGAAATCATAAAAAAGAAAATTGCGAATAAAGAAGATCTTTTTGGCAGAGGTCATAAATACGAAGTTGTAAAATTGGATGAAGATTTTCCAGAACATATTTTGAAGAATATTAAAAAATATCATGACTTTATTATCTAAATTTAATTGGAGAGGTGGCCGAGTGGTTGAAGGCGCACGCTTGGAAAGCGTGTAAAGGGGAAACTCTTTCATGGGTTCGAATCCCATTCTCTCCGCCATAAAAATTTTTTATATGATAAAAAAATATATAAGCAGGAATAGTATTTTTTACAAACCATATTTGTTTTTTAGAATATTTTGGTTGGAAAAATTTTTTTTAAAAAAAAAAAGCTATTCTCAATGTGGGGAAGATATATTTATTATAGAATTTTTTAAGAATAAAATTACTAATGGCACTTATCTCGATATTGGTGCATTCAACCCAATTAAATTTAATAATACATACTTACTTCATAAAAAAGGTTGGAAGGGAACAAATATAGATTTAAATCAAACATCTATAGATTTGTTTAAAATTTTAAGACCGCATGATCAAAATATATGTGCTGCTGTTAGTGATAAGATTGAAAAAGTTGAGGTTTATTTTGAAAACTTATTTAGCCCTTTAAATACAATATCCCCAGATCGTTTTAAATTATTTCATAATGACACGCTACAAAAAAAAACTTATCATGTTGAAACCAAAACGATTAATGGTTTAATCAACCATAAATTTGATTTTCTAAACATAGATATAGAAGGATTAGACATAAAAGTTCTTAAATCAATAAATTTAGAATTTTTCAATCCTAAGCTTATATGTATCGAGATATTAAATCCAAAAGATGAGATAGAATTAAATGATTATTTAGTGAAATACGGTTATTATTTTGTAAAAAAAATGGGACCGAGTTATTTTTTTCAAAAAATTCCCAAATAATATTTGTGTAAAAACAATCATTAAAAAAGTTCAATTAGTATTGAAAATTAAGGGTTATTTTACGAAATATTTTAAAACTATTTACTATAAATCCACAAATAAATTAAAAAAATGATATAATCTATTTTTCCTAAATTTAAAAAATGACTAGTAAAAACACATATAAAGCTGACTCCATCAAAGTTCTAAAAGGCCTTGAAGCCGTTAAAAAAAGACCAGGTATGTATATCGGGGATACTGATGACGGAACAGGTTTACATCATATGGTTTACGAAGTTGTTGATAATTCTATTGATGAGGCATTAGCAGGTCATTGTAAAAATATTAGTGTAAGAATTAATGATAATGGCACAATTACAGTAAAAGATGATGGTAGAGGTATACCTGTAGATATTCATAAAGGAGAAAAAAAATCAGCTGCTGAGGTGATTATGACACAACTTCATGCAGGAGGTAAATTTGACCATGATTCTTATAAAGTTTCAGGAGGGTTACATGGAGTTGGTGTGTCTGTCGTTAATGCACTTTCAGAAAAGTTAGAATTGGAAATTAATAGGGATGGAAAAAAGTATTTTATTGAATTTAAAAATGGTGAGTCAAAATCTCCTTTAAAGGTTATAGGGAACTCAAAAAATTCTGGTACACAAATAACTTTTTTACCTTCAAAAGAAATATTCTCATCTATAAAATTTAACCCAAATATTTTAATTAAGAGAATGAGAGAATTAGCATTTTTGAATAAAGGGATTAAAATTCTATTTATTGATGCTAGTCAAAAAAAAGAAAAAACTTTGGAATTTAAATATGATGGGGGAGTAATTGAATTTGTGGAATTTTTAGACGAGAAAAGAGAAAAACTCCATAATAAAAATGGCAAAGATTTATTTAGAAAAGCAGTCTATATTGAGGGTAGTAAAAATAATATTGAACTTGAATGTGCTTTGAAATGGAACGCTGGATATTCAGAGGATATTTTCCCTTATACAAATAATATTCATCAAAAAGATGGGGGCACGCACTTATTGGGTTTTAGAAGTGCATTAACTAGAATAATAAATAAATATGCCAATGAGAATAATTTACTTAAAAAAAATAAATTAGCAATTTCGGGTGACGACATTAAAGAGGGTCTTACCTGTGTCTTGTCAACAAAAATTCCTGATCCAAAATTTTCTTCTCAGACCAAAGATAAATTAGTTTCGTCAGAAGTAAGAATGATTGTTGAAAATCTAGTAAATGAAAAACTATCAATTTGGTTTGATCAAAATCCATCAATAGCAAAAATAATTTTAGCTAAAATTATTCAAGCAGCAATGGCAAGAGATGTTGCAAGAAAAGCAAGAGAGAATGTAAGAAGGAAAGGTGCTCTTGAGTTAAGCGGTCTACCTGGAAAATTAGCAGATTGTCAAATAGGAAAGCAAGACGGAACTGAATTGTTTATAGTAGAAGGTGATTCAGCTGGTGGTTCCGCAAAACAGGGTAGAAATAGATCTAATCAAGCAGTTTTACCATTGAGAGGAAAAATACTAAACACTTACGTCGAGGAATTAAATGCCAAAAAAAGCTCAAATGGTAATGGAAATGGGTCTGATCAAAGAACAAAAGCCTTAGCTAAAATGATTTCCTCAAATGAAATTATTACATTAATAAATGCCCTTGGGCTAGATCCTAAGGCACATGAGATTGATTTAAAAGATTTGAGATACGGAAAAATTATTATAATGACAGATGCCGATGTTGATGGATCTCACATCAGAGCGTTACTTTTAACTTTTTTCAATAATAAACCATTTAACAAACTTATTGAGAACGGACACATATATTTAGCGCAACCTCCATTATTTAAAATTAATAAAGGCTCTAAAGGCATTTACATTAAAGACGAGGAGGAATTAGACAACTATATAATTAGCAACAGTAAAAATTTAAAAAAAAGCAAAAAAGGTTCAAAAGAATTTCTAAATTCGTTAGAAATTGAAAAATCAAAGATGAGTATACAGAGATTTAAAGGTTTAGGTGAAATGAATCCCGAAGAGCTATGGTCTACTACTTTAAATCCTGAAACAAGAAATTTGCTACAAGTCCAGTACTCGAAAAATTCAAAAAAAGACCAGGAATTGATACATACTTTAATGGGTAATGACGTAACGTTAAGAAAAGATTTTATCATTTCTAACGCAATAAATGTTCAAAATTTAGATATTTAGTTTATGAAGTTTTTTGAAACTTCAAAATTTCATACTTTAAAAAAATCTACTTATATTTCTTTAAGATGGATCGGTATAATAGGCCAACTAATTTCAATTTACGTTGTTTATTTTTTTTTAAATTTCGATTTTAATTTTATTTTATCAAATTTTATTATTTTTATTGGAATTTTAAGTAATTTTTATTTGATTTTTATTTATGACAAGACTCAACTTTCGGATAGATCTGCACTAATTTTTTTAATGATTGATATAATTCAATTAGGATCACTAATATATCTTACAGGAGGTATCGTAAATCCATTTGTTATTTTTTTATTAATTCCTAGTGTTTTTGCGTCATCAAATTTAGGTATAAGAACCAATTTATTTCTTGTTATTACCACAATATTAATGATTACATTTTTGACATTTTACTCAGAGGATTTGCCTGCACCATTAAATGATCATTTTCATGTTTCTAATTATTATTATTTTTCAATTCCAATCGCTTTAATAATTGCTTTAATTTTTTTAAATTATTTTGCGATAGTATTCGGTTCAGAGTCTAGAAAAAGAAAAGAAGCATTAAGTAAAATGGAGGAAATTATGGCTCAAGAACATGAGATGCTATCTTTAGGAGGTCAAGCTGCAGCAGCAGCACATTCTCTAGGTACTCCGTTATCTACAATTAAAATTATTTCTCAAGAGCTAAAACATCAGCTAAAGGACCGTACTGAGCTGACTTCAGATATAGAACTATTATCAAGTCAGGTCGAAAGATGTAATCAAATTTTGAAAAGGTTATCTTTAAACCCGATTGAGGAGGATGATTTTATAGATGAAGACTTAGATTTTAAAAAATATCTTAATCAAATTGTTATTTCATTTGAGGAAACAAGTAATAAAAAATTTATCTTGAATTTTGACCAAGATGCAAGCCCTAAAAAAATTTCAAAATCAATAGAAATAATATACGGTTTGAGAAATTTTATTGGAAATGCAAATAAATTTGCTAAAGAAAAAATATTTATAACTCTGAAAAGTAATAATGATTACACTGAAATTACTATTGAAGATGATGGTCAAGGATATCCTAGCGAAATATTGTCAAAAATAGGAGAACCTTACTTAAGATCACTTAAAAATAAAGATAAGAGTCAAGTTGGTTTAGGTTTAGGAATATTTATAGGTAAAAACTTACTTGAGAAAAATTTTGCTTCTTTAAATTGTCAAAATTCTAAAACAAGAACTGGAGCGGAAGTTAATATAAGATGGAAAAATCAAGATTTAAAAAAAATTTAATGTATTTTTACTTTTTTATCAAACAAAGAGCTTAATTGAGAAATCATTACATCACCAAGTTCATTTACATCAGTGATCTTAATTGCCCTTTTATAATATCTAGAAACATCATGACCAATTCCTATAGCTAAAATTTCTATTTCAGATTTATCCTCTATAAACTTAACCATTTTTTTTAAATGTTTTTCTAAAAAATCTCCGGAATTTACTGATAAGGTTGAGTCATCGACTGGCGCGCCATCTGAAATTACCATTAAAATTTTTCTTTCCTCTTTTCTTTTTTTAATTCTATTGAAAGCCCATGTTATAGCCTCCCCATCTATATTTTCTTTTAATAAACCCTCCTTTAACATAAGCCCAAGGTTATCTTTTGCCTGCCTCCAATGTGTATCAGCTCCTTTATAAATAATATGTCTTAAATCATTTAATCTTCCAGGTGTCTTTGGCTTATTCTTTTTATTCCATAATTCTCTGCTTTGGCCACCTTTCCAATTTTTTGTTGTGAACCCTAATATCTCTACTTTCACTGAGCAACGTTCCAAAGTTCTCGATAGAATATCAGCACAAATAGCTGCAATTGTAATCGGTCTACCTCTCATTGAACCGGAGTTATCAATTAGAAGTGTTACCACTGTGTCTTTAAAGTCTAAATCTTTTTCTTTCTTGAAAGATAATGAATTATATGGATCCATTATTATTCTTGGTAACTTAGAACTATCAAGTAATCCTTCCTCTAAATCAAATTCCCAAGCTCTATTTTGTTTTGCCAATAATTGTCTTTGAAGTTTATTAGCAAGTTTGGTTATAACATCTTGGAAACCAATTAATTGTTGATCTAAAGTTTTTCGAAGCTTATTGGCTTCATCTGCATTTTCAAGATTTTCAGCTTTCGTAATTTCGTCAAATTGTGTTGTAAAAATTTTATAATCTATATTTAAATCTTTTAAATTTTTCTTTTGAATAACTTGCTCAGAGTTTTGTTCGTCTGATTCTGTATCTACAAGCTGTTCATCTAATTTATATTCATCAATATTATAGTCTGAATCTAGAGTGGCTTCAGTTTCATCTTGCTTATCAGGATCTTTTTTGTCCTCATCCTCACTATCATCATTTTCACTCGACTGATTTTCTTTGTTATCCTCTGGGTTTTCATCCCTTTTTTCCTCATTTTCCTCTGATTGAAAAATGTCCAATTCTTGCAGTATCTTAGAGAACTTTGAACTATAAATATTCTGATCCTCTAAATTTTGTTTAAAAAATTCTATATGTTCAAAAATTGATTTATCAAAATCTTTTTCCCAGAAGTTTAACATTCTTGATGTTAAAGAATTGAGTTTGATATTATGAAAATTTTTCAGCATGTATAATTCAAAAGCCTCAACTACAGGCACATCATCTTTGGATTTAATTTGATCTTTTCTTTTATGGTCTATCATTTGAATATAATTATCTTTTAAATTTTTCTCTATTCCTTTTAACATTTTTGATCCCAATTTTTCGTATCTTATTTTTTCTGTGATTGTATAAAGTGATTTACATGACGAGCTAGAGGGTAAATTTTTTTTAAATATTGACTCATCAGAAAATTTTTTTTTAAGAGCTTTTGAGTCTGTTTCCGCTCTAGCCTTAATATAATCGTTTTTTGAATTTAAATTTTCCAATTCAATTAAATCTTGTTTTTCAGAATTTTTACTTTTTTTTTTTGGATCTATTCCCAAATCATCTGAGATTACTCTTGCTGTAGACGATAGAGCCTGTCTAAGTTTTTCTTTAAAACTCTCAGTTTTGTTATTCATTAAATTTGAATATTTAATAAGGACTCTGGTAATTCCTCACCAAAACATCTTTGGTAATACTCTGCAATTATATTTTTTTCAATTTCATCGCACTTATTTAAAAATGTCACTCTAAAAGCATAACCTATATCTTTAAAAATTTCCGCATTTTCAGCCCAGTGCAAAACTGTTCGTGGACTCATCACTGTTGATATATCCCCAGCTATAAATCCTTTTCTAGTTAATGATGCGACTTTAATCATATTAGAAACTTTTTCTTTACCTTTTGCATTATTATAATCTTTGTTTTTTGCTAAAATAATTTCCATTTCTTTATCAAGACTGAGATAGTTCAAAGTTGTAACAATATTCCATCTATCCATTTGTCCTTGATTTATTTGTTGCGTTCCATGGTAAAGCCCTGTTGTATCCCCTAAACCAACAGTATTAGAGGTTGCAAATAATCTAAAAAATTTATTTTGTCTAATAACTTTATTTTTATCTAAAAGAGTAAAATTACCCTCTGCTTCAAGCACTCTCTGTATAACAAACATTACATCAGGTCTTCCTGCATCATATTCATCAAATACTAACGCAACAGGATTTTGTATTGACCAAGGCAGAATTCCTTCATTAAATTGTGTAACTTGCTTACCATCTTTCAAAACAATTGCATCTTTACCTATCAAATCTATCCGGCTTATATGACTGTCTAAATTTACTCTGATGCAAGGCCAATTTAACCTAGCAGCAATTTGCTCTATGTGTGTAGATTTTCCTGTACCATGGTAACCTTGAACCAAAACTCTTTTATTAAAAGCAAAACCTGAAATGATTGCTAAAGTCGTATCTCGATCAAATTTATAATTTTTATCTATTTCAGGCACATATTCACTTTTTTTAGAAAATGCATCCACTTCCATATTTGAGTCTATCCCAAAGGTTTGTTTAATTGAGAGCTTTATGTCAGGTTGATAGTTTATATCTGGTGTCAATTTTTTTCTCTATAAGTATTTTTTAACTGCGTGTAAGCCAAAGTTATTGATTTTAGTTTATCTTCAAATTTTTTATTTCCAGAATTCATATCAGGGTGAAATTTTTTAACAAGTCTTTTAAATTTATCATAAATTTTTTCCCATTTAGACCCTACTGAAACACCTAATATTTCAAATGCTTTAATGTCTTTGTGGTTATATCTAAATTGTCCCATGTGATTAAAATCACTTTTTAATTTTTCTTTATCTAAATCATCTCTCAAAGTATTACTCCACAAAACTTTAAAAAAATTATCTGAAGAACTAAAACTTTGCGTGGGTTTATGCCAGATCACATCTGATTTTAAAAATTCAATAACTTGATCATCGTTCATACCTGAAAAATAATTCCAATTCTTATTGAATTCTTTAACATGATTTAAACATAATAATCTAAATTTCTTACTATTATCTTTTTCAACTGGTGCTTTATATTCACCAATTTCATTGCAATTATTCCAGTCACAGATATTTTTCATGATATAATTATATCAAATGAATATAGATGAATTAATCACAAACGTAAAAAAAAAAATAAAAAAAAATATTAATACCGAAAATATTTTGATAGAAGATAAAACATTTTTACATAAAAATCATCCGAGTCATGAAAGTAACAAGTTTCATCTGAAAATAATCATTAAGTCCGAGGAACTTAAAAAATTAAATAAAATTGAAAGTTATAAAAAAATTTATAAAATATTAGACGAGGAATTAAGAAATCATGTTCATTCTTTACAAATTTTAATTAATTAATGTCTTTTTTAAAAAAAATTTGATAGTAAGGTCTGTAAATTCTTTTTCAATTATTGGACCTCCAATTTTTTTAATTAACATAAGCTTAATATTTTTAGAATTATTTTTTTTGTCTCTCATCATATAGGATATAATCTGATTAATTTTATTTATTGTAAAATAATTTTTGATAGAAACTGGAAAATAAGAATTATTGAGGTGTTTAATCGCAGAATCAAATTCTTTAGTGGTAATTAACTTTCTACTATGACTAAATTCGAACGCTGATTTCATACCTAGAATTACTGCTTCTCCATGATTTAATTTTTTTGAAAAATTTAAACTTGCCTCATATGCATGAGCAAAAGTATGTCCGAAATTCAAAATTTTTCTTAAATTTTTTTCTTTTTCGTCTTTTTCAACTATCGTTTTTTTAACTTTACAACTTTCATAAATAGATTTTTCAATAGTTGGAGACTTTAGTTTTAATACTTCATTAATATTCTTATCCAAAAACCTATAAAATTTTTTATTTGCAATTAATGCATGTTTTACTATTTCTGCGTAACCACAAACCAACTCTCTAAATGGTAGACTCTTTAATACGTCTACATCACTGATAACAATTTTAGGTTGATAAAAACTTCCAACTAAATTCTTACCCTGGGATGTGTTAATACCTGTTTTACCACCAACAGATGAATCAACTTGTGATAACAATGTTGTTGGAATATTTACAAATTTTAGACCTCTTTTGAATAAACTTGCTGCAAAACCTGCTACATCACCAGTAATGCCTCCTCCAAAAGATATTAAACAGTCATCTCTAGAAAAATTTTTTTGAAGTAAAAGATCTAAAATTTTATTAACATTTTTCTGGTTTTTATTTTTCTCATTGGCATTGTAAATAACTTTGTAAACCTCATATTTTTTTAAGGATCTTAAAATTTGTTTGACATATCTATTTGGAATATTTTTATCTAAAACTAACAAGCATTTTTTAAAGTTAATAGAATTTTTTTTGAATATTCGTGATAAATTAGAAATTAAATTTCTCCCAATTATAATAGGATATCTTTCCGAATTAGTTTTAACTATCAGTTTAATTGGCCTCATAAATATCTATGATTTTTTTTGTAATTTGTTGTTTTGTAAAATTTTCACAATCTATTTTATATAGTGCTTTAGAGTAAATAATTGAACGTTTTTTTATGATTCCTATAAGCTCATTTCTACTAGAATTTACTGCTAAAGGTCTTTTTTTGCTGTTTCTAATCCGATTAACTAACGTATCGATATTCCAATTAAGCCAAAAGGATGAGTGATTTTCTAGAACCTCATTTTTAATAGCTCGATTGATGAATGCTCCTCCACCAAGTGCAACTACACCCTTTTTACATTTTAAAATATTAAGAGTTATCTTTTTTTCAATATCTCTAAAGAAGTTTTCTCCTTTTATTTCAAAGATTTTTGATATTTTCATTTTTTGATCATTTTCAATTAATTCATCAATATCAAAAAAGCTAAGATTCAATTTTTTTGATACCATAGAACCAATGGAGCTCTTTCCAGAGCCCATCATTCCGATAAAAACTAAATTTTTCTTTGATTTCATAAGTTTCTTTATTGAAAAAACACAAATATGTCTTAATTTGAAATTAATTAAATCTATATGCAATTTACAAGAAAAACAAGCTATAGCAAAAGTATAATTGGATTATTGATAAAGTTATTTTTAATCGCAATTATATTTTTTGGAATAATTTTTCTTTTAAATAAATTAGATTTCCCAGCACCACAAAAAACAATTGAAAAAATAATACCTAATGAAAATTTTAAAATTGTTAAATAAAACTTATTTAACAATTCTAATTATTCTTTACTCTTCGATAGTGAATTCTTTTTCAGAAAATGAACCTGTCGATATATGGAATATTGATAAAGAGCAAATACAAGAAAATTCTCAAAATAAGGAATTAATTTCAATTACCGAAACTGAACTAGAGAACGAAAAAATTGATGTTTTTAGTATGCAAACTAAAGATAGATCAGACGCAATTAAAGTGGATGAAACTTTAAATTCCAAAGAAGTTAAAATAATAGGTCTCTACGATCCTGAAGATTTCGATTTAAAAATTGATATGTGGTCGAATTCAAATGGTGATCAATTAAAATATCTTTTTTCTAATTTATCTAAAATAAACTTATCACGAGATGCTTCGGAACTTATGAATATTGTTTTATTAACTAATGCTTATTATCCCAAAAAAAATATAAGTGAAAAGGATTTTTTAAAAATCAAATCAGATTGGTTGATAAAACATAATAACTTAGAGCTGATAGAAGAATACTTAATAAAGAATGATATTTTAAACCTACACCCAAGACTAACTAGATATTTAGTTGACAAGTATTTATCTGGGTCTGAGCTTGATAAAGCTTGTAAAATCTTTTTAAATAATTCAGAACCAATAATAAACACTTATTTGTCAAAATTTAACATTTATTGTTTGATAAATGATGGAAAAAAAGAAGAAGCACAATTAATTTTTGATTTAAAAAAAGAATTAGGCTTTAACGAAAAATATTTTGAAAGTAAACTAAATTATCTTTTTGGATATACAAATGAAATTGATAAAGCTATTTCTGAAAAAAGTATATTAGAGTTTCATTTAGCCCATAAAACAAACCCAGAATTTTCTTTTGAACCAAAAGAAAATACTCATCCATTAATATGGAAATATTTAGCAGCTTCAAATTTATTATACCAAACTAATGAAATTGAATTGGATGAATTGGAAAAAATTGAATTAATTGAGTATGCTACACATAACAAGAATTATTTTGAAGATGATTTATTTCAAATTTATAAAAGGTTTCAGTTTACGATTGATCAATTTTTGAATGTTAAAACAGTATTCAAATCTTTAACTAGTATTGAAAGTAGAGCACTTTTATACCAAAGTGTATTATTAGAGTCTGACATAAATAAAAAAATAGAGTTAATGAAACTTCTGAAAGAAGCATTTATCAAAGATAAAATTGGTAATGCTTTTGAGGAGAAACTAAGAGACCTGTTACAAGATATTGAATTAGATCAAATTTCCTCAAAGCATACTAGTTTTTATTTAGAAAATATTAATACTGATGAAAAAAAACAAACTAAAATAAAGTATAATGAAGATCTTTTACATCAATCAAAACTTATAAAATATTTTATCGGAGAATATAACCAGACAAAAATAGAAAAAGATCTCAATAATTTTCTCAAAAGAATAAAAAAGGATAAAAAATACTCTATCTCAAAAAAAGATATTATTTTAATCGAGTCGTTGAAATCAGATGGTATAAAAATTGATAAGAAATATGACAATTTATATAAAATTTTAGGCTCTGAAATGCCAACAGATATTCAAGTCATGATAAACAACAATGAGTCAGCTTCAACAATTCTCAGAATTATAGAGGTAATTGGTCAAGATGAGCTGAGTAATTTAGATGAGGATACCCTATTTTTTATAATAAGTGCACTTAATCAATTAAACATAGACTCTTTACGTAATAAAATTCTATTAAAAGTTCTTCCTTTAAAAGTTTAAAAATTAGTTTATTTATTTATCTAATGAGTATTAAAGATATAATTACAGTCCCTGACGAAACTTTAAAAAAAATCTCTGAACCATTAGAAAAAATCAGCACTAATGAAAAAAAACTTATTAATGATTTATTTGATACAATGTATGCTTCGAAAGGTATCGGATTAGCTGCAGTACAAATAGGTATCCTGAAAAGAATTTTAGTAATCGATGTATCTACTAAAGATGAAAAGAAGGAGCCTTTAAGTTTCATAAATCCTGTTATTAAAAAAATAAGTAATGAAACCTCAATTTATGAAGAGGGTTGTTTATCAATTCCAGACACATTTATAGAAATTGAAAGGCCAAAAATTTGTGAAGTGGAATATATTAATATTGATGGAGAAAAAAAAAATTTAAAGTGTGATGGTCTTTTATCAACTTGTTTACAGCACGAAATAAATCATTTAGATGGTAAATTGATAATTGATCATTTATCAAAGTTAAAAAGAGATATAATCATCAAAAAAATTTCAAAAACAAAAAAAAATCCTGATAGAATATTAGTTTAAAAATGCCTAAAAAAATTATTTTTATGGGTACACCCATGTTCGCGGTTCCAATATTGAAATCACTCTATCAAAATGGTTTTCCAATAAATTTAGTTTATACACAACCACCTCAAAAATCTCACCGAGGACAGAAGATAAATAAATCCCCAGTTCAAGGTATATCGGAAACTTTAAATATAGAATTCAGATCTCCACAGAACCTGAAAAACAACGCTGAGGAATATGAGTTTTTAAAAAAAATTGAGGCTGATCTTGCAATTGTTGTAGCCTATGGACAAATAATTCCCAAAGAATTTTTAAGTTTAACAAAAAAAGGTTTTATAAATATTCATGCATCCATACTCCCAAAATGGAGAGGAGCAGCACCTATTCAGAGAGCTATAATGAATTTAGACACAGAAATAGGGATCAGTATAATGAAAATCAATGAAGAATTAGATAGTGGACCTGTAAGTAATACTTATAAAATAAAACTTGACCAAAGTCTAAATGCTAAAGAAGTCTCCGAACAACTTGCTCTAATAGCAGCGGATAAAATTTTAGATGTCGTAGATGAAATTTTTGAGGGTAAATCAAATTTTGTTGATCAGGATAATTCTAAAGCCACTTATGCAAAAAAAATTACTAAAAATGAAGGGCAAATAGACTGGAAAAGTGATGCTCTAAAAATAATTGGAAAAATTAATGGCTTGTATCCCTCCCCGGGAGCTTTTTTCAATTTTAACGGACAAAGATATAAAATTTTAAAAGCAGAAATTGGAAATGGGATTGGTAAAAATGGTGAGATTATATCAGATGATCTTGAAATAGCGTGTGGAGGTGAAAAATCGATTAAAGTTGTAGAAATACAGAGAGAGGGGAAAAAGGTTCAAAAAATTGGAGAGTTTATGCTTGGATCTCAAATCAGAAAAGGCTCAATTATATCTAATGTTTAGATATCAAATATTGATAGAGTATGTAGGCACTAATTTCAGAGGTTGGCAAATTCAAACAAAGGGCAAAACTATACAAGGTTTTATCCAAGAGAGAATTTCTAAATTATTAAAAGAAAAAATTATTTTGTTTGGTGCCGGTAGATTAGACAAAGGAGTGCACGCACTTGAACAATCTGCTCATTTTGAGTGTAAAAAAAAAATTGAAAATTTGAATAAGCTTGTTAAATCTTTAAATCATTTTTTGAATAAGGAAATGATTTCAATCATTAAAATTAAGAAAAGGGGTAAGGATTTTCATGCAAGATTTTCTGCAAGAATGAGAATATATAAGTATATAATCATTAATCGTCCAAGTAGACCGGTAATAGATGAAAATAGAGGATGGCACATTATTAAAAAACTTGATTTAAAATCAATGAAAAAAGCTGCGAAAAAATTGGTTGGTACTAAAGATTTTTCTACTTTCAGAGCTTCAAGCTGTAGAGCCAAAAGTCCAGTCAAAACTATGAGATTCGTTAAAATAAAATCTAGAAATAATAAAATAGAAATAGAATTTCAATCTCAATCTTTTCTGCAACAACAGGTTCGTTCAATGGTTGGTTGTTTAAAATATGTAGGTGAAAAAAAATGGTCTTTAAAAAAATTCAATTTTATAATGAAATCAAAAAAACGGATTTTATGTGCACCGCCAGCACCACCTGAGGGACTTTATTTAGCGAGAGTAATTTATTAATTTTTTTTTGTTACTCATTGCAAACTTTTTATTAATTCTCCATCTTGACTCTTCTCTAACAATATAACCACAGCAATTTTTTGAACCACATTTACAAGGAAATTGTTTATAGTCTTCATCATAACTAAACCCATAATCACACGTAAATTCCTCTCCCTTTTTAATATCACGAATTGCAGTAATCCACACTTTTAAACCTTTGCCATTATAATCGCAGTTATTATTGCAACTATGGTTTACAAGACCTGCAATATTCCATGAAAAATCTCCATCAAGGGTATATTTTTTATTTAATGTAAACAAGTAAATGGGTTTTTTATTATCAAACTTAATTGACTCATCTACCTCTTTATTTGTTATAATTTTGCCAACGTAATTAATTATTTTTGTTCCTTCTTTAATATCACGTGTAGCATAAAGACCTCTTCCTTTCTTATCAATTTTAGATCTTTTAATTCTATAAAGTTTCATTTGAGTGAAGTATTATTAATTTAATTTAAATCAATTGAATTCTACAAGCGCGTTAACATGTTCATTAGCGCTTTCAGATAATGCGTTTAAATCATAACCACCCTCAAGAATAGAGATAACATTTCCTTGAGTGAACTCATTGGTAGCAGCTAAAGTTCTTTTAGTAATTTCGTAGAAGTCTTTTGATTTAAGCTTAAATTGAGCTAAAGGATCATCTTTATGAGCATCAAAACCTGCTGAGAATATAAGAAAATCAGGTTTATAATAAACTAACCTATCCAAAACTCTATTGAATGCATTAAAATATTCCTCTGAGTTTGTGCCTGCTGGTAAAGGTATATTCAAAGAGTTATTAAAATCACCTTTATCTTTATCTGTACCTCCTCCAGGATAAAAAGGATATTGGTGTGTTGAAATATATAATGCATGTTTGTTATTTCGCATAACGTCATAATTTCCATTTCCCCAGTGCACATCAAAATCTACACATGCAACCCTCTTATATTTATAATTTTTAATTAAGTAATTAGTGGCTACCCCAGCGTTTGATATACAACAAAATCCCATTGCCTTATCCTTTTCCGCATGATGTCCAGGAGGTCTTGCTAAACAAAACGCGTTCTTAAATTCTTTATTTTCTATTCCATCAATGGCCCTAATTGTTGAGCCAGCTGCATCAAATACTGCTTTTTTACTATCTGGTGATATTACAGTATCTCCATCTAAAAATTTTAGACCCTTTTGAGGGAATGAACTATTTAAATTATCAATATATTCTTTCGAATGTGTCAATGCCAATATATCATCTGGTACATTACTAGGTTTTTCCCAAACCAGATCACTTCTTTTTTTTAATTTTTCTTTAATAGCAATTACTCTTTTAGGCTGTTCAGGATGACCATTACCAGTGTCATGTTTTTCATAAGAGTCAGAATTTATAATTGCTGTATTCATTTAAAATAATTTTTTAAAATATTTTCATAAATTTTTGTTAGATTTTTAAGATCTTTTAGAGATACTGCCTCATCAACTTTATGCATAGTTTTTCCAACTAAACCAAATTCAAGACCAGGACATATGGTTCTTATAAATCTTAAGTCTGAAGTTCCACCTGTTGTAGATAATTTTGGTTTTAATTTAGTTATTTTTCTAATAATATTTTGTATCATAAAAGTTGTTTTGTTAGGCTTTGTCAAAAAGGCCTCACCAGACACTCTGTACTCAATTTTAAATTTTGATTTATGTTTTTTGGTCATTTTTCTAAAAATTTTGTTAAGTTTTTTTTTAAGAGAATTTGAGGAATGTTTATTATTAAATCTTATGTTGAATGTTGCTTCAGCTGTCGCTGGAATTACATTATCTGCAGTGTTATTTATATTTATCCTAGTAATTTCTAAGTTTGTAGGTTGAAAATCTTTGGTTCCTTTATCAAACTGAATTTCCTTCAATTCTTTTAAAATATTAACAATTATGGTTGAAGGATTATTTGCTCTAAAAGGATATGCAACATGACCTTGTAAACCGAATACAATTAATTTACCAGTTAAACTGCCTCTTCGACCGATTTTAATCATTTCACCTAAAACATTAGGGTTAGTTGGTTCACCCACTAAGCAAAAATTAATCTTTTCCCTTTTTTTTCTTAAAAAATCTACAACTTTTTTTGTGCCATTAACTGCATCACCCTCCTCATCACCTGTTATCAACAGACTAATTGATCCATTAAATTTTTTATTTTCCGACAAAAACTTGCTTACAGCAGAAACGAAAGCTGCAATAGAACTTTTCATATCATTTGCACCTCTTCCAATTAAGTGACCCTTTTTAACGGATGGTTTGAATGGATTAGTTGTCCAATCTTTTATATTTCCTGGAGGCACAACATCCAGATGACCTGCATAACAGAAATTTGGACTTTTATTACCAAATCTTGCATATAAATTTTTAACAGGCTTAAAGCCCCTTTCTTTAAATTCGAGTGTTTTTGTTTTGAAACCAAGTCTTTTCAATTTTTTTTCTAAAAATTTCATTATACCTGCATCAACAGGAGTAACTGAAGGAAATCTAATTAGCTCTTTAGCTAATTGTAACTGATTTAAAGTTTTCATTTCAGTCTCGTAAAAGGTCGTTTATAGAAGTTTTTGACCTTGTTTTTTCATCAACTTGTTTAATTATTACAGCACAGTACAACGATGGTGCAGCCGAGTTATTTTTGTCTGGCAATGAACCTGGGACAACAACTGAGTAAGGCGGAATTTTACCATAAGTGATATTACCGGTTTTTCGATCGACTATTTTAGTTGATTGACCTATATACATACCCATACTTAAAACTGAACCTTCACCAACAATCACGCCCTCAACAACTTCTGACATAGCTCCAAGGAAAACATTATCTTCGATTATCGTGGGTAAAGCTTGTGCGGGTTCTAAAACTCCACCAACTCCTGATCCTGCTGAGATATGACAATTTTTTCCGATTTGACAACAGCTACCTGCTCTTGCAAATGTATCTATCATCGTTCCTTCATCAATATAAGCTCCAATATTTACATAGCATGGCATTAAAACAGCATTTTTTCCAACAAATGATCCTTTTCTAACTGGAGAATTTGGAACCATTCTAAAGCCAGCTCTTTCATGATCTTCTTTTGACCAACCTGCAGTTTTACCTTTTAACAAGTGAGATTTATCGTACCAACTACTGTAAGGACCATTTAAGTTTTCCATTGGATAAACTCTAAAGCTTAACATAATTGCTTTCTTTAAATGCTGGTGTGTAACCCATTCACCATTTATTTTTTCCGCAACTCTTGATTTTCCACTGTCCAAATCACTAATAACCTGATTTATTGCATCTTTGACTTGTTGGTCTGAATTTTGGTTTATTTGATCTTTAATTTCCCAAGCATCATTTATAATTTTTTCTACAGACATGATTTATTGACTTTTTAATAACCTTATTTCTTTAAGAAATAAAGACAGATTTTCAATTTTATGAGAAATATAATCTTTATCAGAATCTATCTTGCCAAAATGTTCATCATTAATTAACCAAACAGTTGCACAGCCCCGCTCATAGCCAATACTCAGGTTTTTTGCGATATCTTCTATATAAATGGTTTCTTTTGGATTTAATCCAAATTTTTTAACCATTAAATCAAAAGTTTTAGCCTCAGGTTTTGGTACATACCCAGCATCTTTAATATCAAAAACTTTATCTCTTCCAAAAAGATCATAAACACCTAAATGAGTTAAAATATTTTTAGCATGCTCGGCGCTCCCATTAGTAAAAATAAACTTTTCCATGTCTAATTTTTCAAGTTCATTCCTCATTATTTTGTCCTCTTTCATAAATGAAAGATCTATTGTGTGGACATATTTTAAGAATTCTTCTGGAGGTATATCATGATGTATCATTAAACCATTTAAACTCGTGTTATATCTGTAGAAATAATTTGTCTGTAATTTTTTTGCTTCCTCCATATTTATTTTTAGTCTCTCAGATATAAACATTGTCATTCTTTTGGAAACTTGACCAAATACTCTCTCAAGGGAATAGTTGTTGTGTTTTCCGTAGCAAACCCCATCAAGATCCAACAGAAGGTATTTCATTTCTTTAAAATTTTTCATTTTCTTATCAAAGTTCCAGAACCCTTGTCGGAAAAAATTTCAAACAATATAGAGTGTTGCTTTCTTCCATCAATTATTCCAACTGCTGTAACCCCATTTTTAACTGCATCCAAACAAGTATTTATTTTAGGTATCATTCCCTCTGTAATAATATTATTTTCAACCATTTTTAAAACTTCTGTTGAAGTGATTTCATTAATTAGTTTTTTGTCTTTATCTAGAACTCCTTCAACATTGGTCATTAATAGTAATCTTCTAGATTTTAATGACTTTGCAATCGCACCAGCAGCTGTATCACCATTAATATTATATGGATGATTATCATTTCCCAAACCTAATGGTGAAATTATTGGAACTTGTTTTTTATTAAGAATTTTTTCTATAAGATCATTATTAATTTTCTTCGGTATTCCTACAAAACCAAGTTCTTTTGCTTCTGGTGTAACCTCAATTATATTATTTTTTTTTGTATGAATCGAGATTGCATCAGTACCAAATTTTTTCAAAGAATCTACAATATCATTATTAAAATCAATCAACACTGACTCAACAATGTTTATTATTTTCTTATCTGTTACTCTTAAACCTCTAATAAATTTTGATTGAATATTTGATTTGTCTAGTTCTCTTTTTATTCTTGGACCTCCTCCATGAACGACTACAAATGAAATACCTAACTTACTGAGTATATCTATATCTGTTATAAAATTGTCAAAGATATTTCTATCTATAAAAACATTTCCTCCGTATTTTATTACTATGAGGTCATTTTTATATTTTTCTATGTATTTAGATACTTCATTAATTGGCGGTCCATTTTTTGGAAGTATTTTTTTTAAATCCATTTTTATAATTGTGTAATAATTAATTTTTTAAGTGACAGTTTTAACCGTAGTCCTTTTCATAATGAATACTTGTTGGGCCATAGTTAAAATATTATTCACAGTCCAATAAATTACTAAGCCACTTGGAAAGGGCGCTAATATTACAGTCAAAAAGAGTGGAAAGAACATAAATATTTTAGCTTGCATAGGATCAGTAGGAGCAGGATTTAATTTCTGTTGTACCCACATAGAAACTCCCATTGCAACGGGCCAAGCGCCAATCATTAAAAATGAGGGTACATCGTAAGGTAATAACCCAAATAAATTAAATATACTTGTAGGATCACGTTCACTTAAATCATGTATCCATCCATAAAATGGCATATGTCTCATTTCTATAGTAACGAATAAAACTTTATACAGAGCAAAAAATACAGGTATTTGAACGAGAATCGGCAGACAACCAGACATCGGATTGACTTTTTCTTTTTTATAAAGAGCCATCATTTCTTGTTGTAATTTCATTTTATCATTTTTATGAAGCTCCTTTAATCTTACCATTTCTGGAGTAAGAGCTTTCATTTTTGCCATGCTTCTAAAAGAAAAATTTGCCAAAGGAAAGAAAACAAGACGAATACAAATTGTTATAGCTATTATAGCTAATCCATAGTTACCAAGTAGTTTGAAAAAATAATCGATACCAAAAAATAAGGGTTTTGTTATGAAATATAAGAAGCCCCAATCAATAACTAGATCAAATTTATCGATAGCTAAACTTTTTGCATATCCGTCAATGACATCCACTCTTTTGGCAGCAACTATTATTTGTAAATTTTCTTCAATAGAATTATTTGGACCTAATACAAGTGGTTCAGTTGCAATAAAATTTGCCCTAAATTTATCTTTATAATCAAATGTTGTTTTAAACTCTTTATTTTTTGGTGGTATTAGTGAAGTAATCCAATATTTATCGCTTATACCCAACCAACCTTTTTTAGCAGTTTTTGAAAACTTTTTCTCTTGAATATCGTCATAATCTTCCTCAATTAATTCATCATCTAAAGTTGCAATTAACCCCTCATGAAGTATTAAAAAGTCTATTATGTCTGGAATCTCATTTCTTATAATTTGACCATAAGAATAAAAGTCATATTTTCCATCTGTTTTGTTAATAACTCTTTGCTTGATTGAAAATAAATATTTATCATCTAAAGAAACTTCTTTTTCAAAGGTAATTCCTTGATCATTGGTCCAAGATAATTTAATTGGAGAATTTTCAGTTAATTTTTTATTTCCTTTAATAGACCAGATGGTCTCTGATGTAGGAATATCTATATTTTTATCAGAGGTTACAAATCCACTTTCAATTAAATAACCATCTTTAATATTTCTGGGTCCTAATAGTATTATTTTTTCATCACCCTCAAGTTCAACATTGTAATTTTTAAAAGTTAGATCGTCTATAACTGCACCCTTTAAAGATATCGAACCAATTACATTAGGATTTTCGAATTCAACTCTTTCGCTTTCATTTAAAGCATCTTTTCTTGAAATCTCAACAATAGTTTCTTTTTGTTCTAAGATTGGTGTATCAGTGCTTTGTTCTATTTTTTCTTTTTCTATGAGATTTTGATCTGTTGACGATTTTTCAGGTACAAAAAATAATGAATATAAAACTATTACTGCTGAGGATAATGCTATAGCTGCTATTGTATTCTTGGAGTCCATTATTTTTTTGTTTTTATTTCCTTTTTAACTGGATCAAATCCGCTATTTCCCCATGGATGGCATGACATAATTCTTTTAAAACTAAGCGAAAGACCTTTTATAAAACCGTAGGTTTTAAGAGCGTCGATACTATACTCAGAACAAGTTGGTAAGTATCTGCACGAGGGACCAATCAAAGGACTAATTATATATTTGTAGGTTTTAATAAATTTGATCAATAACTGTGTAAAAATATTCATTTGTTTATTTTAATAAATTCTTGAAACAAGGTTTCTTTTATTATTTTAAATTCACTATTTAGCATAGTTGGCTTAGCAATAACAAGATATGAATAATGCGAATTTATTGATATTTTTTTAAATGCATCATTCATTATGTTTCTTAGTCTTCTTTTTATTTTATTTCTTTTAACAGCATTTCCAATTTTTTTCTTTGTTACAAATGAAATATTAAATCTGTTTTTGTTTTTGTTATTAAGATGGCCAAAAAAAATTGTGACGTACTTATTTGACATTTTTTTTTGTTGAAGTAATTTTTTAAATTCTTCGTTTTTTGAAAGAGCAAGTATTTTGCTTTTCATTGATTAATCAGACACAGTTAACGATTTTCTGCCTCTTGCCCTTCGTCTAGCTAAAAGTTTCTTGCCACCCTTAGTTTTCATTTTTGATCTAAAACCGTGTTTTCTTGCTCTTTTGATTTTAGAAGGTTGATAAGTTCTTTTCATAAAAGTGATTTTTATTTATTAAAATTTTCGATCTTTATAGTAATTAAATATATAAATAGCAAATATAAGATTTTATAAATACGATAGTTAATATGGAAAAAACAAAAAAAATTAAAATAATTATTGGAATATCTTATATAAGTTTGGTCTTAATATTTTTATTATTGTTTTTTTCAAAATTTAGTCTCCAAGAGATAACATCTTATGATTTTATAAAAAAGAATAGATTATATTTTCTTGAATTAAAAAGTTCTAACTTATTTTTAGTATCTTTAATTTTTTTATTTTTAACTATCTTGTGGGTATTCCCTTTTTTAGGATTTGGATCTCCAATTGCACTTCTTGGTGGCTTTATTCTAGGCAAATGGATTGGAACTATCATTGTGGTTTTGGGGTTAAGTATTGGTGCAACTTTTTTATATATTTTTGGTAACTATTTTTTAAAAGATATTGTTAGAGAGAAGTTTTTAAATAGGTTTAAAACACTTGAAATTAGATTTAAGAGCTCAGAATTTATTTATCTATTAATCTACAGATTTATAGGAGGAGTACCATGGCAATTAAGCTGTCTCTTACCAACACTTTTTAATGTGAAAATATATAATTTTTTCTTTGCAACATTGATAGGGATTATTCCTCAAATTTTCTTAGCTGTTTCTATTGGGAATGGATTAGAAAAAATTATTGAGGAAAATGCCGACGTTCCTAAATTTAGCGATATTCTGATTTCTTCCGAAATATATATACCTATTCTTGCATTTATTTTTTTAGTTTTGATTACAATCTTCCTTAGAAAATCATTTTATAAAAATTAGTGGTGCTCCCACCCTGTACTGACCAGGGAACTAGTCCTTACCAAGGACTTGTTATACCATTTAACTACAGGAGCATTAATCACAAATTGTATTTTACGAATAATAAAGCATTTTTTCAAATTATTGCCTTAATTTTTTGTCTAATATGATTTATATCTTATAAGGAAATTATTATGGGCATTCATTACGATTATAAATCAACTAAAAGTGCTAAACTTATGGAGAAGCAAGCTAAAAGAGAGAGAAAACTTGCAGAAAAAAAAGCAAAACGTTTAGCAAAAGAAGGTACCAAAAAAGACGACAATAAAGAAAAAGTTTTAGATGCATCTAAACCAATTACTCTAGATTTTCTCACAAATCCAAATAAAGAATGATTGCAAAAGATAAAAATGAGCGATTAAGCTTAGCTCTTAAAAAGAATTTAAAAAAAAGAAAACTTTTTCAAAAAAAAAATAAAAAAAAATATAAATAATGTCCATCCAGCCTGACTCATGGATAAAAAAAATGTGTAAAGAACACAATATGATTGAACCATTTCTAGATCATCAAGTTTCTGAGGGAAAAATATCTTATGGTCTTAGTAGTATGGGTTATGATGTCAGAATTTCAGATGAGTACAGAATATTTACCAATGTAAATAGCTCTTTGGTAGACCCTAAAAATTTCTCTGATGATAACTTTATAGAAAGAAAGGGACCTTACTGTATTATTCCCCCAAATTCATTTGTTTTAGCGAAAACAGTTGAATATTTTAGAATACCGAAAGATGTTTTATGTATTTGTGTTGGAAAAAGTACTTATGCACGAACTGGCATTATCTGTAATGTAACACCTATAGAAAATGAATTTGAAGGAAATATAGTAATAGAACTAAGTAATACTACACCCAACCCAGCAAAAATATATTCTAATGAGGGCATAGCTCAATTTTTATTTTTTAAATCAGATACTCAACCAGAGACAACATACAAGTCTAAAAATGGTAAATATCAGGGTCAAACTACTATTCAGGTAGCAAAAATCAAAAAATAACTTATGGAAAAGTTTTCAATAGAGGGCCCAAGCAGGATAAGGGGAGAGGTTGAAATCTCAGGATCAAAAAATTCCTCACTCCCAATTTTAGCAGCGACTTTACTCTTCAATCAACCAGTTGTATTAAAAAATTTACCAAAGGTAAGGGATATCAATACAATGATAAACTTACTAAGATCTTTAGGTTCAAAAATCACTTTATCTAAAGATAGAAGAGTCGCCAGAATACATAATAAAAAAAAATTAAAAACATTTGCAAGTTATTCACTTGTAAAAACAATGAGAGGTTCAATTTTGGTTTTAGGTCCTTTAATTGCAAGACACTATAAATCAAAAATTTCTTTGCCTGGCGGATGTCTAATTGGAGCAAGACCAATAAATTATCATTTAGACTCTTTGAAAAAACTTGGGATGAACTATGTTTTAAAAGATGGCTATATTTTTGCTAAATCCAATGGTAAATTAAAAGGAACAACTATAAAGTTTCCTAGACTATCTGTAGGAGCTACAGAAAATTCTATAATTGCGGCTTGTTTAGCAAAAGGCATGACTATTTTAAAAAATTGTGCAATTGAACCTGAAATAAAAGATTTAACAAAGTTTTTAAATTCAGCAGGAGCAAAGATTTCCTGGATTGGGAGAACATGTAAAATTGTTGGAGTAAAAACTTTAAATCCAACAGAATACTCAGTCATGGCTGATAGGATAGAGGCTGGTACTTTTTGTGTGGCAGCAACATTGGCAAAAGGAAACTTGAAGATATCGAATTTTGATGCAAAAATCATCAAAACCGAATTAGAATTACTAAAAAGGTTTGGTGCAAAAATAAAAGCAAATAAAGAAAAAATTTTTATCAAAGGTCCAGAAAAAATTAGATCCATTAAGAACATTAAAACTAAAGAATATCCAGGCGTAGCAACCGATCTACAGTCACAACTTATGGTTTTGATGTGTAAAGCAAGTGGAAAAAGTTCTATTACTGAAAATATATTTGAAAATAGATTCATGCATGTAGCAGAACTGCGCAGACTTGGTGCAAAAATAAATGTAAAGAATAATAAAGCTTACATTTATGGAAATACTAAATTTATAGGTGCTGAATTAATGTCTAGCGATCTAAGAGCATCGGTTTCATTGGTACTAGCTGCAATGGTTTCAAAAGGTAAATCAATAATTAACAGGATTTATCATTTGGACCGTGGTTATGAAAATATTGAGCATAAATTAAAAAAAATTGGGGTTAAAATAAAAAGATTAAAATAGTGACCAAATACCTAGCTAAAATTATTGCAA
This sequence comes from uncultured Pelagibacteraceae bacterium, assembly GCA_902554195.1. Lineage (GTDB taxonomy): Bacteria > Pseudomonadota > Alphaproteobacteria > Pelagibacterales > Pelagibacteraceae > Pelagibacter. The sequence goes on along the minus strand of CACDNT010000012.1, from coordinate 7,890 downwards.
ATGATCAAGAGGGATTGCAAATGATCTCAGCATGTGTTTCAGGCTCAAAAACAAAAGTTGAAAATATTAAGTATTTAGCATCAAGCAAAGTTTTTCTATTATCGATCGAAAGAACTAAAATTGAGACTGATCAAGTGAATAAGAAAATAAACAGTATTTGCAGATTTGATTTTGTTGATAAGGTTAAATCTAAAAATATCGATCAAGGAAATAAAGAAGAAATATTAAACTTAATTGGCATCGATTATTTGAAAAATAAAGATGATTATGAAATAAATTTGATTTTTGATAATAATAGTCACATTGTTTTGACTACAGAAACGATTGAAGTAAGGTTAGAGGATCAAAATGAGATTAAATAAATATGAAAATATTAGATAGTAAATTAAGAAATTTTAATAAAAAGTTAGATTATTTATTATTAAGAAGAAAAACTAAAGTTCAAACGAGCCCTGTCTCTGTAATAAAAATAATTAATGATGTAAAAAAAAATGGTGATAAAGCATTATTAAAGTATGAGATGAAATTTAACCAGAACAGAGTAATTAAACCTAGTTTAAGTCAAATTAAACAATCTATTAATTCTCTAGACCCTAAAGTAAAAAATGCCATTGATCTTGCTTATTCAAGAATTTACAAGTTTCACTCATTACAAAAATTTAAAAATATTTCTTACATAGATAAATTAAAAAATAAATTAGAATACAAATATCTTCCAATCGAAGCTGTTGCAATTTACGTACCAGGATCATCAGCGTCTTATCCCTCAAGTGTTTTAATGAATGCTATCCCCGCGATAGTTGCAGGAGTAAGGAGAATAATTATGATTAATCCGGGATACAAAGGAAAACAAAACGCTGCAGTGCTATATGCAGCTAAAAAATGTAAAATTAAAGAAATTTATTCTATTGGTGGTCCATCAGCAATTGCAGCAGTTGCTTATGGAACAAAAAAAATTAATAGAGTGAATAAGATTGTGGGTCCTGGTAATAAGTATGTAGCAGCTGCTAAAAAGGAAGTTTTTGGAGATGTTGGTGTTGAGGGAATGATAGCTGGACCATCGGAAGTAACTGTTGTTGGTGATAGATTTTCAAATCCAAGCTGGATAGCAAGCGATCTTATTGGTCAAGCAGAACATGATGAACTTGCTCAATGTATTTTAATTTCTAAAAGTAAAGACTTAATTAGTCAAACTCAGGGTGAAGTTTATAAACAATTAAAAAAAATTCCAAGAACAGCTATCGCAAGAAAAAGTTTATCAAATAATGGAATTTTAATTCAAGTAAAATCAGATAAACAAATAATTGATATAGTAAATAAAATCGCTCCTGAGCATTTAGAATTAAATGTAAAAAATTACAAATCTTTTATTTCAAGAATTAAAAATGCTGGTTCTATTTGTTTAGGAAAATATGCCGTGATGGCAATGACTGACTATAATGCTGGTTCAAACCATATATTACCAACTAATGGTTCTGCTAAATTTTCAAGTGGTATAAGTGTCAATGAATTCTATAAAAGAATTTCATATATAAACTTATCAAAAAAGGGTATTGAAAAGCTTGGACCATCAGTTATAACTCTTGCAAATTATGAAGGGTTGGCCGCGCACGCTCAATCTGTGAAAAAACGAATTAGGAGAAAATAAATTTGTCAAAACAAGATTTACTTGAATTTAAAGGCAAGGTAACTGACTTGTTACCTAATGCTATGTTTAGAGTTCAACTAGAAAACGGTCATGTAGTGACTGCACACACTGCAGGTAAGTTAAGAAAAAACAGAATTCGAGTATTACAAGGTGATAATGTGACTGTGGAAATGACACCTTATGACCTTACTAAAGGCAGAATTATCTTTAGAGGTTAACTTTTTGCCTCGGTAGCTCAGGAGTAGAGCAGAGCCCTGAAAAGGCTTGTGTCGGAGGTGCGAATCCTTCCCGAGGCACCACCAAAACATCTTGAAATTATTATACAAAGAAATTAACTTCTAACTTATATAAATAACAAAAGGACAAGTAAAAAGATGAGTACAATTCAAGGAAAAGTAAAATGGTTTAATGGTAAAAAAGGCTATGGTTTCATAGAAAGAGACGATAAAGAAAAAGATGCGTTTGTTCATGCCAGTGCAGTGAAAGCAGCAGGAATGAGATTTCTCAATGAAGGAGATAAATTAGAATTTACTTTAGAGGATGGTCCAAAAGGTCCTTCAGCAGTAAATTTAAAAAAATTAGATTAATTTAAATATTTTACAAGGGCGTTTTCTTAGAAATAAGAAAACGTCTTTTTCTTTTTAGGGTTGAATAATTTCAATTTTTGTCTAAAAAGCTGCTCATGAATAAAAATGAGACCAATTACAGATTAAACTCGGGTACCCTTGGACTTGCTCTTAGGGGAACTAATAGAGGTGTGCACACTCATTTCCATGCTGGCTAAAGCTAGCGAATAATCATTTATATTATAATTTTAAATAACAACAAAATAAGATAAAACAAAAAAGGATATGCCTTGATGGTGAAATAGCATCACGTCGGTTTGTGGATCCGAAGTCGTAGGAGCGTAACCTACTCAAGGTACCAAAAAATGAATAAAAAAAATAAATTAATTCCTGGATTACCCTCAGGTTTTGAAGATAGATGGAATAAAAAATTACTTCTCAAAAAAAGACTATTAAGGGTTATTGAGAAAAATTTTATCAAATATGGATTTGATCCGTTGGAAACACCATCATTTGAAATTAGTGAAAATATAGGCTCTTTTCTTGCAGAGGATGAGAATAACCCTATGTCTGATGTGTTTACATTTGATGATGGTGAAAAGAATATTACTTTAAGATATGATTTATCTAGTCCACTTGCTAGATTTGTTGCACAGAATAATCAAGAGCTTCCCTCAATATATAAAAGATATGCAATTCAAAATGTATTCAGAAATGAAAAATCTGGAAATGCTAGGTACAGGGAATTTACTCAAGCAGATTGTGATATAGTTGGAAATGTTAATTCGGCACAAGCTAATGCTGAGTTATGCAATCTAATCTCAAATACTTTAGTAGATTGTGGTTTAAAAAAAGATCAGTTTACAATCAATGTGAGCAACAGAAAAATCGTTCAAGGTTTAATTGTGGATTTGAAAATTGAAAAAGATAAACAAATCAAAGTAATGAGAGCTATTGATAAACTCGATAAGCCCGGGTTTGGTTTAAAGGGTGTTGAAGAATTGTTAAAAAAAGAGAGAAAAGATAAAAGTGGAGCTATAACAAAAGGAGCAAACCTAAGTGATGAGCAAGCTTCAAAAATCTTAAATTTTTTAAAGATTAAAGATTTGAAGGAACTTAAAGAAAATTTTAAAAATCCTATTACCCAAGAGGGCATTAAAGAATTAGAGGAATTATTTGAAGTTTTGAACTTTGGAAATTATTCCAATCAAGTAAAAACTAATTTTACGATAGTTAGAGGTTTAGATTATTACGATGGGTTTTGTGTTGAAACCAATCTAAATTTTAAAGCAAAAAATATTAAGGGTAAGGAAGTTGATATTGGAAGTATTTGTTCAGGTGGACAGTATAATAAATTAATTTCGAGATTTAAGGGAGTAGATATTCCAGGGACTGGTGTAAGTATTGGTGTTGATAGATTGCTATTTGCAATGATGCAATTAAATCAAATAAAAGTTGATACAAAAAATCCAGTTATTGTTTGTGTAATGGATGAAAAATATTTAAAAAATTATTACGAAATTTTAAATAATTTAAGAAAAAATAATATTAACTCTGAAATATTTTTGGATAGTAAAAAAAATCTAGGTAAGCAACTTACTTATGCTAATAAAAGAGAATGTCCAGCCGCAGTTATCTGCGGTGAAAATGAATTTAAAGATAATAAAATAACATTAAAAAATCTACTTGGGGCTAAAGGGGAGAATAACCAAATTACATTTCCTAAAGAAAATTTAATAAATGAAATCAAAAAATTTATCTAACAAAATCCTTAGATCAGTTCAGTCTAAAGGATTTAAATATATTGAATTACCATCAGTTATTGAAACAAATCATATAGTTCAAAGATCTGGGGAAAGTTTTAGAAAATTTATTTTTTCATTTATAGATCAGACAGGTAATGAATTATGTTTAAGACCTGACCTTACAATTGCTTCTTGTCTTAGATATTTAGAAAATAATCTAAAAGGTAAAGAAAAAATATTTTATAGTGGACAGGCCTATAGAAAATCTCAAAATAAAAAGGACTCTATAATTCGAAATCAAGTTGGTTTCGAGATTATAGGATCAAAAGATGAAAAAAATGATGACAAAGAAATTATAAATACATCACTTAAATCACTAAAAAATCTAAAATACTCTTCGGGTACTCTCACTATCGGCAATGTGGAAATTTTTAATCTTCTAATATCGAAATTAGATATACCGAAAAGATGGAAATTAAGACTTACAAGACATTTTTGGCGAGAAGATTATTTCAGTGATTTACTAAAAAGATTAGAGACAAATTCTGATGTAGATCCAACTATTGTTGAAGTTGATAAAAGAAGATATTTAAAAATGTTAAAGGATGATCAATCATCTATTGTTGCAGGTAGAACATTAAAAGAAATTTTAGAAAGGTTTGATAAAAAAATTAAGGACCCAAGAAGAGCAAGTAAAGGAAGTAATACATCGAAAATTATTAAAGAGTTTTTGAAAATTAAATGTCCAATAAATAAAGCTGCAAAGGTGTTGAATAAATTTTTTAAAAAAAATAAAATAAATCTTTTTGTTGATCAAAAATATTTTCCTATCTCAAAAAACAAAATTTCAAAATTAAATGTAATTTTCTCTACTGCCTTTGGTAGACAATTGGAGTATTACACTGGCATAGTTTTTAAAATAGACATCAAATCAAAGTCAAAAATTATTAATTGCTGCAATGGTGGTCGTTATGACAAATTAATTTCTGATCTTGGCTCAAAAAAAAATGTACCCGCAGTTGGAGCAGCTCTAAACTTAAATTCTCAGTTATGAAAAATTTTATAAATATAGGAATACCTAGTAAGGGACGGTTAAGAAAAGATGTTTTAAAAATTTTCACTAAAAAAAAATTAAAACTGCAATTCATAAAAGAGCCTCAAAAGATGATATTGCAAAAAGTGATTGGACATCTTGTTGCAAAGGTCCAATTCTAAAAAAAAATTTAGAGCAAAATCTTTGGGTATGTCCGGATTGTAATAAACATCATAAAATTAAACCAAAACAAAGATTTGATATATTTTTTGGGAAAAATAATTACGAGATCTTTAAAACACCTATCCCGAGTGATGATCCTTTAAATTGGACAGACTCAAAATCTTATAAAGATAGATTGAAAAGTGCGAGAAATAAAACAGGTTTAGATTGTGGGATGATGGTAGTATCGGGATCGATAGATAATATCAAAATTACTGCGGTTGCATCAGATTTCGAATTTTTAGGAGCCTCAATGGCAGCTGCTGAAGGTGAGGCTTTTTTATATGGTATTCAACACGCAATAGAAAATAAAACTCCATTTATTTGCTTTAGTTCAGGTGGCGGTATGAGAATGATGGAAAGTTTAATTTCCTTATCCCAGATGACAAGAACAACACTTGCTATAAATGAACTCAAAAAAAATAATTTACCTTACTTAGTCTGTTTGACAGATCCAACTGCTGGAGGGATTACAGCTTCATATGCAATGCTCGGAGATTTACATATAGCAGAATCTGATCATGCTTTAATAGCCTTTGCAGGCAAACGTGTTATTGAAGGAACTGTTAAAGAAAGTCTGCCAGAAGATTTTCAAAAAAGTTCTTATGTTCAAAAAACTGGTTTTGTGGATTTAATTGTTGACAGAAAAAATCTTAAAGAAAAATTAAGTATCATATTATCAATTCTATTAAATAAAAATGATGCTATAACCACTGAAGAAAATGAAACTTCAGAAAACACTCAATCACTTACAAAGGTTGCATCCTAAAGAGATTGATTTAAGTTTAGATCGTATAAAAAATCTTTGTGAAAAACTAGGTAATCCACAGGATAAAATCAAAGCAATATCTGTAGTGGGAACTAATGGCAAACAATCAACAATAAATGCAATTTTTTCAATTCTAAAAGAGGCAAAAATGAGATGTAATGTTTACACAAGTCCTCATATACAAAAAATTAACGAGAGATTTGTTTTTAATAATAATATGCTTAACGATGATAAATTAACTGATCTTTTTGAGGAAATTGAAAAAGTGAATGATCAAAATCCTTTAACTTTTTTTGAGGCATTATCTGCTTGTTATTTCTATAAGGCTGCTCAATTTCCCGATAATATTAATTTAATAGAGGCAGGTTTGTTTCATAGGTTTGATGCGACTAATATTCTAAAAAATAATCTAGCAAGTATTGTATGTTCTATTAGTAAAGATCATCTTGATTGGTTGCCAGAGGATCAACAAACTGTTGAAAAAATTGTATTTGAAAAAACATCCTCTCTTCTAAATTCTAATATAATTGTATCTAAGCAAAACTTGGCTGAAACAACAAAAAGTATCAAAAAATCAATTTCACAAAACTCATCAAATAAATTATTCTTTAATGAAGATTATAGTTATTCTAATGGAGAAAATGGTTTTTTTTATTATGAAGATAAATTTGGTGGCTTAAAACTACCGTTGCCAAATATTCTTGGACAATTTCAGTTAGAAAATATTTCAACAGCAATTGCAACAATAAGACAGTTAAATTTAGGAGTTAAAGATGATGATATAAAAAATGCAATTACCAAAATTGAAAGTATTGGCAGATTACAAGAAATAAAGTCTGGAAAAATTAAAAATCTAATCAAAAATAATCGATTATTATTAGATGGAAGTCATAATGAAGATGGCGCTAGAGTTTTAAATGAATATCTACAAACCTTAGATTGTAATAAGCATTTTATTATAGGAATGATGTCTAATAAAAATCACGAAGAATATATTAGGCACTTTAAAGATATTTCGTCTCTAACCACTGTTGATATCCCTAATCAGCAAAACGCTATAAGTGGTAAAAAATTAAAAGAAAAATTTCAAAATGTTTTTAATGCTAAATACGAAGACAATGTTGAGAAAGCAATTAAGTCCTTAACACTTAAAGAAAATGATATGTTAATAATTACAGGATCTTTGTATCTAGCTGGTGAAATATTAAACTTAAATTAAATATTTTTTTCTAAAAACTCTTTCATATGGCTTTCTGGTACGCCACCAACTTTTCTATCAACTTCAACACCTTTTTTATAGATTATCACCGTAGGAACACCTCTTATTCCCGCAGCACTTCCAGTATTAATACCACCATCTTCTATATCAGCGTAATAAAAACCAGCCTTATCTTTATACTCAACTGCAAGCTTATCCATAATTGGTTTTAAGGACTTACAAGGGCCACACCAAGCTGCACTAAATTGAATTACTGAAATGTCCTCACTTTTAATTTTATTTTCAAAATCTTCATCTTTAAAATCTATTAGCATAAATCCTTTCTATTAATTTGTTTATTAAAGTCAACTAGGCAATTTCATATTTTTTTTCAATAGACATAATAAAATCATTTATTTCGTCTAATTTATTTAATTCATTTTTATCATCTCTTTTATCTGCTTGATCTCTCAAATAGTCAATTTCATTATATGCCATATTTACTGTCTGCCACTTCTCCTTGTTCTTACTTAGTATACGTCTAGCAATCTCACTTTTAATATTTTTATATAAATCAGGTGGTAAAATTTGTGGCGCTTCCTGATAAATAATTTTTTGTCCAAACCAACTACATCTTTTGTCCGTAAATTTATCTAGTAATCTCAACTTATCTTCCCAAGATGAACTATGCCAGGTTTTAAAAAGAGCG
>CACDNT010000011.1 GCA_902554195.1 uncultured Pelagibacteraceae bacterium | reverse complement strand
AAAAAAAATCGGATAAATGCATAACTAATATGTATGTAAATCAAACAACCAATCCAGTTTTGCCAGTAATAAATGTTGACGCTCCAATAGGATATGGTCTGGATAATAGATTTATGTATGCTTTAAATAAGTTTGAAAATTTTAAACGTCCTTGTGGTGGAGGAAATATTGAAGCTTGTGAGAATGTAAAAAGAGTAATTTTAGATTGGGCAAAAGCTGATGCTGCAAAAAGGACAGGACCATCTAACCATGAGGGCAGACATTGGAATGATACTTTGACAGTAAATCTTTGGGTGGCTTCTCCAATGATGGCAGGATATTCATTTGTAAAGCAAATTATTAAAGTTCCTGACGATGAAGATAAACTAATCAAAGATTGGTTTGAGAGAATTGTTAAAAAAAATAAGCATTTAATGTATGGCATGACTTATAAACAAGGCACTCAAGCAATAGGTGTTCCAAAGAGAGCCCATAATCATGCACTTTCCTCAGCTATAGCGCACATGGAATTAGGAATTTTGTTAAACGATAATAATCAATTTCGTAAAGCTTTTAAAAATTACGAGGCAGCAATCAAACACCAAAGAGGAGATGGAAGCTTACCTATAGAGACAAGACGTGGTGGAAGAGCTATGTTTTATCAAGGCAGAGCAATGAATGCATTGTCAGTAATAGCAATTATCGCAGAAAATCAGGGGTATAACATTTGGGAATATGAATATAGAGGAAGGAATTATCACAATCTTGTTAAGTTTTTTATAGATTTCACAGAGACTAATGAAATTGTATTTAAATATGCCAAAGAAATGAAATCACCTGGACCTGCTAAGAATTATAAAGTTCAAGATCTAGATAGTAGATCTAGTAGTAATTGGGGATGGCTCTATGCTTATGTTACTCGATTTCCAGATCATGAGAATGTTCAAAGATTAAAACAATGGTCTACTAATCAAAGTGATCTTAATAATTATCAAAGAAAAATAGTTCTTAATTTTGAAAATATTTTAAAAAAAAACTTTGGCACTTCATCATGGACGGTTGTAGAACCAAACTGTCATTTTACTAAATAGCTCTAATTGTCGGTAGACAATAAAAATCTGCTGTATCTATTTTAGAAGAGTATTGTCTTCTCATGTTCCATTTTTTATGAACGCCTGCACTTGCAAGACTTAATGTGGATCTGCCGTATCTATAATTAGTATTATCGATTGATCGCATTAAACTTTTTATTTTTTCATCTTTTTCTGATGAAAATAAATTTTTTCTACCATCATCGTTACGTAGTCCTGTAAGCATGACACCTGCTTTCTGATATCGATATCCATTTTTGAAAATACTTTCTAAAATTGAGACTGCAGTTTTAACAGTTTCAATACTATTATTTGTTGCAATTGGAAAATCAATTGTCTTTGCATTTGAATAATAACCATAGTCCCTTTGAAATGGACTAGTTCTTATAAAAACTGTAATTGCTTTTGCAACTAAAGACTCTGATCTAATTTTCTCAGATGCATTTAAACAATAGTTTGCAACCGCTTCTTTTAATTCTTGAAACTTTTCTATTCTTTTTCCAAATGATCTTGAAACGACACAGCTCTTCCTCTTTGTTTGTGCTGTTTCTAAATTAATACATGGCACTCCTCTAAGTTCCATTGCAGTTCTTGAACTTAAAACGTTTGAACATTTTTTGATCCACGTATTAGATTTATTCTTAAGTTGTTTTGCATTGTAAATTCCATTCTTTTGATAAAACTTTGTAAGTTGTCTACCAACACCCCATACGTCATTAATTTCAACTTTTTCTAAGATAGGGTCTAAATTTTCAATACCAATTAAACTAGTAACACCTGATTGTTTTTTCTTTGCAATGTGATTTGCAACTTTACTTAAAGTTTTGGTTTTAGCGATACCAATACTAGTTGGAATGCCAGTCCATTGTAAAACTGTTTCTCTAATTTCTCTTCCAACTTTTTCAACTTCGGTATCTGGAAAATTAGATAAATCTATAAATGCCTCATCAATTGAATACACTTCTATTTCAGTATTAAATCTTTTTAGAGTTCTCATTACCCTTCTAGATAAATCTCCATATAAAGAGTAATTTGATGAAAAAACTTCAACTTTATTTTTAATAATAATATCTTTTGCTTTAAAATAAGGTTCACCCATCTTGATCCCTAAAGCTTTTGCCTCATTGGATCTAGAAATGATACAACCATCATTATTGGACAAAACAACTACAGGTTTTTTTCTTATTTTTAGATTAAATAATCTTTCACATGAAACGTAGAAAGAATTACAATCAACTAAGCCTATTTTTTTAGTACGTAGAATGGATGACATAAGTCACAACCCCCCCAAATAAAAACATCTTCTTCTTCATTAATTAAAATTCTATTAGAAAAATCTTTAGAGCCAGATGATAAAAATTTTTTATCTCTTTCTTGGACTAAAGTTTTAACCACAAGCTCATCATGAACATTTGCAATAACCGTTGAAAAATTTTTTGGTTTTAAACTTTTATCGACAACCAATAAGTCTCCATCATTAATTCCAACATCGACCATGGATTTACCCTGAACTCTGATGATAAAAGTGGCTGGAACATTTTTGATTAAATGCATGTTCAGATCGATATCTTCTTCGATATAATCAGTGGCAGGTGATGGGAAACCAGCACCAGCTTTATGTAGATAATAGGGAATAGTTAGTTTCATGTTCTTGTTTTGTTCTAATTTATAGCCCATTTATACAATGCACGCAAGAGGTTGTATTTTGAGTCCGTAATTGAATCAAAAGTGAATCAAAACGTGAACATCAAAACTATATTTTGTATGCTTGTGGATAACTTCAACCAAGGATAGTTTTAAATTCTAATTTAATTATAAAAGGAGAAAAATAATGAGTTCAATTGAAGTCAAAACTTTTGACAATCCAGACGAAAGTAACACGAATTTTAAAAATGCTAAAATAGATATTGTGAAAGTAGGAGATCAAAGAGTTATGAGATTAGTTTTACAACCAGGTTGGAAATGGTCACAAGACATTAAGCCAACAGTTGGCACAGATAGCTGTAAAGCAAAACATCTAGGTGTAATTGTTTCAGGAGCAGTTTGCGCAAAACATGATGATGGAACTGAATTAACTTATAAGGCTGGTGATGCATATTCAATAGAACCAGGTCATGATGGTTGGGTAGTAGGTGATAAACCTGCAGTAGTTTATGAGTTTCATGGAAAATGGGGAGAATAGTGAAAAAACTATCGTGTCATTGTGGTGCTATAGAAGCTGAAATAAATTTAGAGGGAGACTTAGCCAAAGTAATAAAATGCAATTGTTCTATTTGTAAAAGAAAAGGAGCAATTATGTCTATGGTAAAAAATGAAGATTTTAAAATTGTTAAAGGCCAAGATAAATTAAAACTTTATCAATTTCATTCAAAAGTTGCCAAACATTACTTTTGCTCTGAGTGTGGAATTTATACTCATCATAATCCTAGGATCAATCCAGCTATGACAGGATTTAATGTAGGCTGTATAGACGAAATAGATACTTTTAAATTGAATGAAGTTCCTGTAAATGATGGTCAAAATCATCCTTTAGACAAAAAATAATTTTCATGCAACAATTCAGCTTATGCTTTGGTAAGGTAAAAAAAGATTGTTTAAAGTTTATTAAATCTCAAGAAACAAAAGCCGATAAATTTAAAAATAAGGAAAGAATGATCAAATCTTTCTTAATTCCTCTATGTTTTTGGATCAGTAAAAAAGCTAAAAATAAAAGACCATTTTTTGTAGGATTAGCAGGAGGGCAAGGAACTGGTAAAACTACAATTAGTTCTTTAATCAGAATTATCTTAACTAAATACTTTAAATTAAATGTTTTTAGGATTTCAATAGACGACTTTTATAAAACAAGAAAAGAACGAATGAATTTGTCAAAAAGAGTTCATCCTATGCTTTTAACAAGAGGCGTGCCCGGAACACATGATGTAAATATGATGTTAAATTTCTTTAAAAATTCAAAAAGTAAGAAATTCAAAAAATTGAAATTACCGACATTTAATAAAGCCATTGATGATAGGTATAATAAAAAAAAATGGTACGATCTAAAGAAGAGACCGGATGTAATTATTTTTGAAGGATGGTGCGTGGGTGCAAAATCAGAAAAAAATAATACTTTAAAGAAAACAATTAATTCGTTGGAAAAGGCAAAAGATCAAAAACAGATTTGGAGAAAATATGTTAACAATCAATTAAAAACAAAATATAAAAATTTATATTCACAATTAAATTGTTTGGTTTATCTAAAAGCAAAAAATTTTAGCTTGTTACAAAAATGGAGATTAAAACAAGAGAGGAAACTTTGGGTTCAAAGTAAAGTGAAATCAAAAATAATGAGTAGAGGAGATGTATTAAATTTTATGCAAACTTATCAAAGAATTACTCAAAACATGTTTAGAAATATGCCAAAATATGCATCAGTCATATTCAATTTAAATAGTAACCATCAAATTAAATCTGCTGTATATAAAAAGAAATGATTAGGATTTTATTTATAATTACAAGTTTAGTATTTTTGTTAAATAATGCTAACGCGGAAACTTTTTCTGCAGCATTAAAAAAAGCTTATAATGATAACAATGAATTAAATGCTGAAAGAGAAAGCCTAAACATTTCTGAGCAAGAACTGAAAATTTCGATGAGCTCATATCTTCCATCTGTAACCTTAAGTGGAAGTAAAAGTTCAGAGGACACCAATAAATTAACCAATCAGAACGGAACAGATGCAACAATTTCAGATGTAGACCCAACTGTGCAATCATTAACAATTACTCAAACATTAATAGATTTTGGAAGAGGTGCTGAATTAAGTAAAAGTAAAATTGGCATTGAATTAGCTAAAGCAAAGCTTTTAAAAAAAGAACAAGAAATTCTATATAAATCAATTGAAGCTTATACAGGGTTAATTTCAGCCAATGAAAAACTTAAGATTAACAGATCAAATGTTAATTTGTTAGATCGACAGGTCGAAACAGATAGAATTAGGCTTGAGCGAGGTAATATATCTTTATCGGATGTTGCTCAATCCGAGTCTTCTTTAGCTGGAGCACAAGCGAAATTAATTCAAGCTGAAAACGATTTTTTAACAAGTAAGCTAAATTACGAAAATGTGATTGGCACTATTAATGATACAGAAGCATTAGATAAATCATCTATCACAATAGTTAATTTGCCCAATGAATTAAACTCTGCAATAGAGATATCAAAAAAAGGTAATCCAGATTTAATTATAGCTCAACTTGAATATGAACAATCAAAAAAAGATACAACAAGTGCAAGATCTGATTTAGCCCCAACAGCAACCTTATCTTTTGATAGATCAAAAACAGATGATCTAAGTTCTACCTATGATGAAAAAGAGCAAGATACTTTAAAGGCAACCATTACATGGCCATTTTTCTCAGGTGGAAAGAATTATGCAAATTTGAATAAAAATAAAAGTTTGGAGACACAAAAAAATCTTCTTTTAAATAACATGATCAAAAAAAATCAAACAGATGTTGCAAGTGCATGGTCAAATTATAAATCAAACAAAAGTTTACTTAATTCAGTAAGAGCTCAAGTGAATGCTGCAGAAATCGCAAATGAGGGAATAGTAGCTGAATATAATAGTGGTTCAGATAGAACTACTTTAGAGGTTATTCAGTCTAACTCTTTATTGTTAAATGCTCAGATATCTTTAGCAGACTCAGAGAGAAACTACATTCTTTCACAGTTTAATCTTTTAAAATCTATCGGATTGCTCAATAGCGAATATCTCAAATTAAGATAAAAATTAGCTTTTTTAGGCTTAAATAAATAAATCTTGCCAATGAGAACAAAATGTGTACATTTATAAGCATGATTCGAGTGACAAAAATATTAAAAAAAGAGGCAAAAAATGACTAAAAATAACTTAAAAGTGGTTAAATCTACTAAAGATCAAGAATTGGATAATAAAGAGAAAAATAAAGCTTTAGACGCAGCAATCAGCCAAATCACAGATAATTTTGGAAAAGGCTCTGTGATGAAGCTTGGTGAAAAAAGAGCAATGGATATCGAGTCGATATCTACAGGTTCTTTAAGTTTAGATTTGGCTTTAGGAATAGGTGGTTTACCTAAAGGAAGAATTATTGAAGTTTACGGACCAGAGAGTTCTGGAAAAACAACATTAGCATTACAAGTTGTTGCTGAAGCTCAAAAAGCTGGTGGAATTTGTGCATTCGTTGATGCAGAGCATGCTTTAGATCCAGTTTATGCAAAAAAATTAGGTGTAAATACTGAGGAGCTTTTAATTTCACAACCAGATGCTGGTGAACAAGCTTTAGAAATAGCAGATACACTAGTAAAATCAGGCTCTATTTCAGTTATCGTAATTGACTCAGTTGCAGCTTTAACTCCAAAGGCTGAAATTGAAGGTGAGATGGGAGATCATCATGTTGGTCTTCAGTCAAGATTAATGAGTCAGGCTTTAAGAAAATTAACTGGTTCAATTTCAAACACAAACACAATGATGATTTTCATTAATCAAATCAGAATGAAAATTGGAGTTATGTTTGGAAGTCCAGAAACAACATCAGGTGGTAATGCACTTAAGTTTTACTCTTCTGTTAGAATGGATATTAGAAGAATTGGTGCCATCAAAGACAAAGATGAAATTATTGGAAATACTACAAGAGTTAAAGTAGTTAAAAATAAAGTTGCACCACCATTTAAAGTTGTTGAGTTTGATTTGATGTATGGAAGAGGCATTAGCAAAATGGGTGAGTTAGTCGATCTAGGTGCTAAAGCTGATATCATTGAAAAATCAGGAGCTTGGTATGCTTATAAAGGCGAGAAAATTGGACAAGGTAGAGAAAATGCAAAAACTTATCTTGCACAAAATCCTAAAGTTGCTGCAGAAATAGAAATGGCAATTAGAGAAAAAGCTGGTGTGATTTCAAAGAAAATTGAAGGAAATCCATTAAGTCCTGAAAAAATTGAAAAGGAGAAGAAAGTAGCTGAAAAAGAAGAGGCTGCAAAAGAGACTGCTCCTACTAAAAAGAACTAGAATTAAAGGTCATCTTTAAATTATAAAGGCGCTTATTATAAGCGCCTTTCCCCCTTATCGTTATCTAGACATAGAATAAAAAAGCTGTATTTTAAAAATATGGCGGACAAATCACTAAATGAGATAAGAAGTACGTTTCTTAAATATTTCGAGAAAAATGATCATAAGATTGTTGAGTCTAGCAATTTAGTCCCAAATAACGATCCAACCTTAATGTTTGCTAATTCAGGAATGGTTCAGTTTAAAAATGTATTTACTGGTTTAGAAAAAAGAGATTATCAAAGAGCTACCACTTCGCAAAAGTGTGTTAGAGCAGGCGGTAAACATAATGATTTAGAAAATGTTGGCTACACACCAAGACATCATACTTTCTTTGAAATGTTGGGAAATTTTTCTTTTGGAGATTATTTCAAAGAAAGAGGAATTGAGCTTGCATGGAATTTAATCACTAAAGATTTTGGTTTAGATAAAAATAGGCTTTATGTAACCGTTTTTCATGAAGATGATGAGGCTTTTAATTTCTGGAAAAAAATAGCGGGTTTTAGTGATGACAGAATAATTAGAATTGCAACATCGGATAATTTCTGGTCAATGGGTGAAACTGGTCCTTGTGGTCCTTGCTCAGAAATATTTTATGATCATGGTGATCATTTAAAAGGTGGATTGCCCGGAACCAAAGATCAAGATGGAGATCGTTTTATTGAAATTTGGAACCTAGTCTTTATGCAGTATGAGCAAGTCTCAAAAGAAAAAAGAATTGATTTGCCAAAACCATCTGTTGATACAGGAATGGGGTTAGAGAGAATTGCTGCTCTTTTACAAGGCACACATGATAACTATCAAACTGATCATTTTAAGAAATTAATTAGCTCAATATCTGATGCAACAAAAGTCAAACAAGAAGATAAAAATATCTCTAGTTTTAGAGTAATTGCTGATCACTTAAGAGCAAGTTCATTTCTTTTAGCCGAAGGAGTTTTACCATCAAATGAAGGTCGCGGATATGTTCTAAGAAGAATTATGAGAAGAGGAATGAGACATTCTCATTTGTTAGGATCTAAAGAACCAATTTTTTATAAAATTTTTGACTCTTTAAAAAACGAGATGTCAGGAAACTATCCAGAGCTTGAAAGATCTCAATCTTTAATCAAAGAAACTTTAAGGATGGAGGAGGAGAAATTTTTAGTTTTACTTGATAGAGGTATTAAAATTTTAAATGATGAAATTGCAAAAATAGACAAAGTTTTACCTGGGGATGTTGCTTTCAAATTATATGACACTTATGGTTTTCCATTAGACCTAACTGAAGACATTTTAAAGAATAAATCTTTAAAAGTTGATCATCAGAAATTTGATGAATTAATGAAAAAAAGCAAAGAACTTGCAAAAAAGAATTGGAAAGGTTCTGGGGATAGTTCTGAGGAAGCAATTTGGTTTTCAATTAAAGATAAAATTGGTCCAACAGAATTTTTAGGTTACGAGTCTAATCAGTCTGAGGGTGTTATCTTAAATTTAATTAAAGATAATAAAGAGACAAAATCTTTATCTTCTGGGGAAGAGGGAATGATCATTACCAATCAAACCCCGTTTTATGGAGAGTCAGGAGGACAACTTGGTGATAAAGGTACAATTGTTTCTGGTAATTCTGTTTTTGAAGTAGAAGATACGCAAAAGAAACTTGGAGACTTATTTGTTCATTACGGATCTTTGAAAACTGGAGAAATGAAAATTAATGATGTAGTTGAAATGAAAATAGATGTAGAGAGAAGAGATAATCTAAAAGCTTATCATTCTGCTACACACTTACTCCACGAGTCATTAAGAAGAACCTTAGGTAAACATGTTATGCAAAAAGGATCATTAGTTGCTCCAGACAGATTAAGATTTGACTTCAGTCATATGAAACCAATTACTAATGAAGAGCTAGAGACTATTGATAAGCTAGTTAATGAATATGTTTCAAATAGTTCTGAAGTAACCACAAGAATTATGACACCAAAAGCTGCAATTGAAAAAGGAGCACTAGCTTTTTTTGGTGAAAAATATGGCGAAGAAGTCCGTGTTGTGTCCATGGGAAAGGAAAAAGAAGCATATTTTTCAACAGAGTTATGTGGAGGAACACATGTCAGAAATACCGGTGATATTGGAAAATTTAAAACTGTAAGCCAATCGTCTATTGCTGCAGGTGTTAGAAGAGTTGAAGCTTTAAGAGATAAACAACTTGAGGATTTTATTAAGAATAAAGAAAAATTATCAACTTTATCTACTCAAAAAGATGAAGAAACAATTAAAGATTTGTCATCGCAAATTATTAAACTTGGAGGCAAACCAAATGTTGATAATAAAGATTTAAAAGAAATTATAAAAAATCTTTCACGACAACTTGAACAACTAAATGTTAGTTCAGTTCTTCAAGATAAAACCAAAAACATTATTAAAGATGATAAGATAAATGATATAAAGGTTAGATTTCAAAAAGTACAAGATTTACCTCCTAAAGATTTAAGAAAATTAGTTGATAATGGTAAAAAAGAATTAGGTGATGGTATCGTAATTGTTTTTGCAAGTAGTGAAGGTAAAGTTGGCTTGGCTGTTGGTATTACTGAAAAATTAGTTGATAAATATGATGCAGTAAAATTTGCAAAATTAGGATCAGAGACAATTGGTGGAAAAGGCGGTGGTGGTAGAAAAGATTTTGCTCAAGCAGGGGGTCAAGATAAGAGCAAAATTGATGAAGCTTTTGAAAAAATTAAGTCCTTAATTTAATTTCTTTTTTAAATTATTATCAATTTCATCTAGAAATTGATTTGTAGTTAAGTACTTACTTGATGGCCCAACTAATATCGCTAGATCTTTGGTCATAGAACCACTTTCGACACAATCAATACAAACTTGTTCAATAGTGTTAGCAAACTTTATAAGATCATCATTTCCGTCTAATTTACCTCGGTGGGCTAAACCTCTCGTCCAGGCAAAAATCGAGGCGATTGGATTGGTTGATGTTTCTTTTCCTTGCTGATGCATTCTATAGTGCCTTGTAACCGTTCCGTGGGCTGCTTCAGCTTCCATAATTTTTCCATCAGGAGTTAAGAGTGTACTTGTCATTAAACCTAAAGAGCCATAACCCTGTGCCATCGTATCAGACTGAACATCACCATCGTAGTTTTTACAAGCCCAAATATATTTTCCACTCCATTTCATTGCACATGCAACCATGTCGTCAATTAATCTATGTTCATAGGTAATTTTTTCTTTATCAAATTTTTCTTTAAATTCTTTATTAAACACATTTTCAAAAATGTCTTTAAAACGTCCATCGTATTTCTTAAGGATTGTATTTTTTGTTGAAAGATAGACTGGCCACTTTTTTATTAGACCGTAACTAAAGCAAGATCTAGCAAAGTCTTCGATGGATTTATCTAAGTTATACATTGAAAGAGCAACTCCTGGTCCAGTAAAATTAAATACCTCGTATTTAATTTCATCTTTACCATCCTCTGATGTCCACTTAACTTCCATCTTTCCTTTACCTGGAACTTTAAAATCAGTTGCTCTGTATTGATCACCAAAAGCATGTCTACCAATTACTACTGGATCTGACCACGAAGGCACTAATTTTGGAATGTTAGAACAAATTATAGGTTCTCTAAAAACAGTTCCACCAATGATATTTCTTATTGTTCCATTTGGTGATCTCCACATTTTTTTTAAATTAAATTCCTCAACTCTTGCTTCATCAGGAGTGATAGTGGCACACTTTATACCTACGCCAATTTTCTTAATTGCATTAGCAGAGTCTATTGTGATCTGATCATCAGTATCATCTCTGCTTTTCATGCCTAAATCGTAATATTCGATACCAATATCAAGATAAGGAAGGATTAATTTTTTTTTAATAAATTCCCAGATTATTCTGGTCATTTCATCACCATCTAACTCTACAATGGGGTTTTTTACAGTAATTTTGCTCACTTTATTTATATCTTAATAATTGAATTTCGTAATTTTATATACATATTAATGAAAAATTATCAAATAGAAGAACATGTTTAGTAAGATATTTCCAAAAATTCACGCTGAGGGATACAAGTTCCTAGTTATCTCTGGGATTGTTACAATCGTATTTTATAGTTTCAGTAATTTTTTAGGTTTAATTGGTTTAGTATTAACAATCTGGGTTTATTATTTTTTTAGAGATCCAGATAGAGTAATTATTAATGATAATAATTATCTAGTTAGCCCTGCTGATGGAGAAATCATAAAAGTTGAGGAAGTTGATGGTCCAAAAGAGCTAGGTTTAGAAAATAAAAAATTTAATAAAATCAGCGTTTTTATGAACGTATTTGATTGCCATGTTAATAGAACTCCATGTGCTGGAAAAATTGAGGAAATTTTATATAAGCCTGGAGCGTTTGTTAATGCTTCTCTTGATAAAGCAAGTGAAGATAATGAGAGAAATTATTTTAAAATTAAGGACACGGATAATAACGATATTGTTGTAGTTCAAATAGCAGGACTAGTTGCAAGAAGAATAGTTTGTGAGTCTAATAAAGATCAAGAATTAAAACAAGGTGATAGAATTGGAATGATAAGATTTGGAAGCAGAGCAGATGTTTACTACGAAAATTATCAACCTTTAGTCAAAGTAGGTCAAAAAGCTATTTCAGGCGAAACACTATTAGCTAAAAAATAAAATGGAACAACCAAAAAATAATTTAAAGATCGTAGCAGATAAAAAAAGAGCAAGAATGATCTTACCTAATATGCTTACATTAATAGGAGTTTGTATTGGTTTAACCTCAATACGATTTGCTCTAGACGGTAGGTTTGAGCTTGCAATTATAGCAATTCTCTTTGCTGCTTTAATCGATGGTCTTGATGGAAGAATAGCTAGATTGATTAGAGGGACTTCTAAAGTTGGAAAAGAATTAGACTCGCTTACTGATATGATCAGTTTTGGGGTAGCACCAGCATTTATAATGTTTTTCTGGAAGCTAAATACTTTAGGAAGATTTGGTTGGTTGCTTTGTTTAGTTTATGTAATTTGCGTTGCATTACGTTTGGCAAGGTTTAACATAAATTCAAATCAAGAACCTTCATGGAGAGATAATTTTTTTGAGGGAGTTCCATCACCAGCTGGAGGAATTTTGGTTTTAACACCTTTGATCATTAGTTTAAGTGGTTTTAACTTTGTTCAATTGAATTATGATTTAATGGTACCCATTTTTTTTATTGCGACTTCTTTTTTACTAATTAGTAAATTCCCTAGTTACTCTTTTAAAAAGATAGTGATCCCAAGAAAGACAACAATATTTCTTTTATTTGGAATAGTTTTATTTTTTGGACTTTTATTGATTTATACTTTTAATGTAATTGCGATAAGTACTGCAATTTATGTACTTTTATTACCAATAAGCTTTTTCCATTTTCAAAAAATTAAGAAACAACATGAAAATGACAAAATTCAAGACGAAGATGACCTTGAAGACGTACTTTAATGAAAAAAAATGTAATCGTTTCTTTAGCTGATGCTAATTATTTTCCTTTACTAGATGAACTAGTAGATTCAATTAAAAGATTTAAACAGAGTGAAGATGTTGCTATCTGTATTTTAGATGCAGGATTAAAAGAAGATCAGAGAGATAGTTTATCTAAAAAAGTTGATGAAATTAAAAATGCTGAATGGGATATTGAAGTGCCTGGTTATAAGGTTAAAGGTAAAGAGTGGTTGAAAAGTCAGGTCTCAAGAGCCTTTTTACCTAAATACTTTCCTAACTACGAAAAATATCTGTGGATTGATTGTGATGCATGGGTAAATGATTGGAGTTGCGTGGAATTATATTTCAAGGCTTGTGATGATGGAAAGCTTGGAATTACTCAAACGATTGGCCCAGGATATAAGATTACATCAAAAGTAAACTGGCTTTTTGGAAAGCTGGCGTTAATCAAATCTCAAAATTTTAAACACGCTGTAAAATCAAAAATTAGTTATGCAGATGCTAGGAAATTAGCTTTTGCACCACATATTAATATTGGAGTTTTTTCCTTAGAAAAAGATTCTAAAGGATGGAGCACTTGGCAAAATAATTTAGAGAAAACTCTAAAAGCAGGTAATATTTTTGGATCTGAAGGTTTAGCAATTAATATGTCTGTTTATATTGATAATTTGGAAACTGAATTTCTTCCATTAAATTGTAATTGGATCACAAGTAATTTACTCCCAAAATATGATCAGAAACAAAATTTATTTGTCGAACCATACTTGCCAAATTATAAAATTGGCATAATGCATCTTGCGGCAGGTATTTGGAAAGATGGTAAAGATATGCGGGTGGATAAAAGTATTAAAATTGAATTAGAAACTTTAGAGAAAGATAAAATACTAAAAAGTTTAAGATATAATACTTAATTGAAAAAAAATAAGATTTCAAAAAATTGGATAAATAAACAAAGACGGGATACTTATGTACGTCAATCAAAGGTTGATGGTTATCGAGCAAGGTCAGCGTATAAATTAAAAGAGATAGATGAAAAATTTAAAATATTCAAAGGTGGAATGTCAGTTGTAGACATTGGAGCTGCTCCTGGCAGCTGGTCACAGTATGTTGCAAAAGTAGTTAAGAGCGGAAAGATAATTTCTATAGATCTAAAAGAGATGGAAAATATAGAAAATACTTTACAAATTCGGGGTGACTTTACTTCAGTTGATACTCAAGACCAAATTAAAGAATATCTCAAAAAAAAACCAGATGTAGTCATGTCTGACATGGCCGTAAACACCACTGGGATAAAAAATATCGATTCAATTCAAACTGGTGAATTATGTAAAGAGGCGATGGTTTTTTCAAAAGATGTGATTTCAGAAAAGGGTTTTTTTATTTCAAAAATATTTATGGGTAGTACCTTCAATGAAATTGTCGCACTGGGAAAAAAGATTTTTAAAGAAGTGAAGGTTTTTAAACCTAAATCTAGTAGAAAAGACTCTAAAGAAAGTTTTATAATTTGTAAAAATCTTAGATAGTTTCTTTAAATTTAAAAGGAATCGTATATAAATGATCATGGTTCCTATAAAAGAAGCTCTCACCTTTGATGATGTAACTTTGATGCCTAAGTATTCTGAGATCTTACCCTCAGATGTTGATACTAGCATTAAACTTACAAATTATTTAAAATTAAAAATTCCTCTATTATCTTCAGCTATGGATACTGTTACCGAAAGTAAAATGGCTATTGCGATAGCGAAAGCAGGCGGGATAGGAATTATTCATAGAAATTTAGATATAAAAAAACAAATTCTTGAAATTAAGAAAGTAAAAAAACAAAAACTTTTAGTAGGCGCAGCTGTTGGAGCAGGACCAAGTGAATTTAAAAGAGCAGAGGCAATACTTAAAGAAAAAATTGACATGATTGTTGTTGATACTGCACATGGACATACAAAAAAGGTCTCAGAAATAATAAAGTTTATCAAAAAAACAAAAGACAAAAAAACTGCTCTTTGTGCCGGAAATATTGCTACACCTGCTGCAGCAAAATTTTTGTTAAAGCTTGGTGTTGATGTTATCAAAGTTGGGATTGGACCTGGATCAATATGTACTACAAGATTAGTTGCAGGTATTGGTGTCCCGCAACTTAGTGCAATACTAGAAGTTAGAAATGGAATAAAAAATAAAAATGTAAAGATTATTTCTGACGGTGGAATAAAATACTCAGGTGATTTAGCAAAAGCATTTGCTGCTGGAGCAGATGCAGTTATGATTGGCTCATTGTTTGCTGGGACGGATGAAGCTCCAGGAAAACTGATAAAGAGAAATGGAAAACTATTTAAAAATTTTAGAGGTATGGGCTCAGTTGGTGCTATGAATAAAGGATCTGCAGATCGATACTTTCAATCAAAGCAAAAGGACTCGTCTAAGTATGTGCCAGAAGGAGTAGAAGGATTTGCAAAATATAAAGGCAAAGTAGATAATATAATTTTTAAATTAATTGGTGGATTAAGATCATCTATGGGATACTTAGGATCAAGACAAATTAAATATCTAAGAGATAAACCACAATTTGTTAAAATAACAAAAGCTGGTTTTTACGAAAGTATGGTTCATAATGTTGATATAGTAAAAAGTGATAATAAATATTAATGAGAAAAATCTTTAAAATAACTGTTATTTTTTATTTTCTAATTAATATTTTTAATTTTTCTTTGGGTAGTGAGAATTTTTTTAATAAAGGTCTAGAACTATACAACAAAAAAAAGTTTGAAGATGCTCGATTTATGTTTGAAAGAAGTATTGTATTTAATCCAAAACACTCTAATTCATATTTATATTTAGCTAAAATTTACAATCAGGAAAAAAATCAAAAGAAAGAGGAAAAAAATTTAGAGGCGACTTTATTGATTGAACCAAATAATGAAGAAGCAATGTTAATGTTAATGAAAATAGCATTAGAAAAATCAAACTACTCTAAAGTAAAGAGTCTATCAGAAGACTTTGTCAAAGTTTGCAAAAATTTATGTGATGAAAATAAAAGTATCTTAGATTCTTTAGCAAACTTAGAACCAAAAAATGAGTCTTGATCAAAATTTGAATAAGATTTTAATTGTAGATTTTGGTTCACAATTTACACAATTAATAGCAAGAAGAGTTAGAGAATTAGGAATTTTTTCTGAGATAATAAGTCACAAAAAAATTAAGAGCAAAAATATCAATCACACAATCAAAGGCATTATTCTATCTGGTGGTCCTTTAAATGTTTATCAAATCAATAAATACTCTTTCGATAAAGAGATAATTCAAAAAGGTATTCCAGTTTTAGGCATTTGTTTTGGTCATCAAATAATATCTAAATTAAATGGTGGAAAAGTAAAACAGTCTAAACATAGAGAGTTTGGTTTAGCTAATATTACAAAAAAAAATAATAGTCTTTTAACCAAAAATTTTTTTAAGAAAAAAAAATCAATAAAAGTTTGGATGAGTCACGCTGATCAAGTTTCAAAATTACCCAAAAATTTTAAGGTAATTGCCTCAAGCCAGAATTCTAAATTTGCAGTAGTTGAAAATAAATTTAAAAATTATTATGGAGTCCAATTTCATCCAGAAGTGACACATACAGAAAATGGAAAAAAACTAATAAGTAATTTTATTTTCTTAATATGTAAAATGAGAAAAAATTGGTCTTCTAAAGATCAAAAAATAAAATTGATAAAAGATGCAAGACAAATGGTAGGAAGTAATAAAGTCATTTGTGCTTTATCAGGTGGAGTAGATAGTAGTGTAGTTGCACAATTATTAAATAAAGCAATTGGTAAAAATTTACACTGTATTTTTGTTAACACTGGGCTCTTAAGAAAAGATGAAGAAAAACAAGTTGTTGCAACATTCAAAAAAAAATTAAAGATTAATCTTACTTACGTGAATGCTGAGAAAGAGTTTTTGAAAAAATTATCAAATATTTCAGATCCTGAAAAGAAAAGAAAGATAATAGGAAACTTGTTTATAAAAATATTTGAGCGTTATGCCAAAAAAATTAAAAATGTAAAATTTTTAGCTCAAGGAACTCTTTATCCTGACTTAATAGAAAGTAAATCAGTTACTGGTAGCCAAACATCAAAAATAAAATCTCACCATAATGTTGGAGGTCTACCCAAAAAAATGAAACTTAAACTAGTAGAGCCATTAAAATTTTTATTCAAAGATGAGGTTAGAAAACTTGGATTAGAACTAAACTTAAGTAGAGAAATTATTTCTCGTCATCCTTTTCCAGGACCTGGACTAGCAATACGAATGCCGGGAATAATAACTAAAGAAAAAATTAATATTTTAAAAGAAGCTGATCATTATTTTATTCAAGCTTTGAGAGATCACAATCTATATCATAAAATTTGGCAAGCTTATGCAGCTTTACTTCCAGTTAAAACAGTCGGAGTAATGGGTGATAATAGAACTTATGAGTATTTGTGTTTGCTCAGAGCAATAACATCTGAAGATGGTATGACAGCAGATTTTTATGAATTTAAAAAATCATTTATACAAGAAATTTCAAATAAAATAGTGAATAGTATTAGAGGGATTAATAGAGTAGTTTACGATATAACTTCGAAACCACCGAGTACAATCGAATTAGAGTAAATGAATAAAAAGATTAAAAAAATTCTTAATAAAAAGAATAAATCAAAAATTATTTGTCTTACGGCATATTCAAAAAATGTTGCCACAATCCTTGATAAATATTGCGATTTAGTATTGGTTGGGGACTCATTAGGATCAGTTTTGTATAATTTCAAGTCCACCAAGCAAGTAACTTTGCAGACCATGATTAATCATTCTAAAAGTGTCAGACTTGGTATTAAGAAATCATTAATGGTTGTTGATATGCCTTATAATACATATCGAAATCCAAGCGAAGCTTTGAAGAATTCAAGATTAGTTATGAAGGAAACCAAATGTGATGCTGTTAAGTTAGAAGGGGGAAAAAAGATAATTCCTATCGTTAAAAGATTAATTAAAAATAAAATACCAGTTATGGGACATGTTGGAATATTACCTCAGACAGATAAAAAATTTACCTTTAAAGGGAAAAAACTAAAGGAAAGTGAGCGATTACTTAAAGACACTAAACTTTTAGAAAATGCTGGAGTTTTTTCGATTGTATTAGAATGTGTAGAAACAAAATTATCAAAGAAAATTTCAAATCATATAAAAATTCCAACAATAGGTATTGGTTCTTCAGTCAATTGTGATGGTCAAGTTTTAGTAATTGATGACTTAACAGGATTAAGTCAAAGTAAATTAAAATTTGTTAAAAAATTTGTTGATATAACAAAGATGATCGAAAATGGTGTGAAAAAATTTAGATCTGAAGTATTAAAAAAGCAATTTCCTAAAGCCAAACATTCTTTTTCAAAATGAAACTGAATAAAATAGAGCCAAAATTTATTAAAAAAAATAATCCAAGAATAGGTTTAATAACTTTAGCTAGTGATTTTAGAATTGAAAAAGATTTTAACGATATAATTTATGGTAGAGATATAGATTTGTACTCAAATAGGATAAATTGCTACAATCCTCTTACCAATGAAACTTTAAAAAAAATGGCAGATGACATTCCAGAAGTAACCAAAAATATTTTACCAAATCAAAAATTAGATTGTGTTGCTTACGGATGTACATCAGGAACTATTGCTGCAGGTTATCAGTCAATCTATGAAAAAGTAAATTTAGCAAAACCTAATACAAAAGTAACGACACCTATTACTTCTGCTATAAATGCTCTTAAAACACTTAAGATAAATAAAGTATCAATATTTACTCCATATACTGATGAGATAAATCAATCAGTCATCAATTATTTCAAAAATGAAAAAATAGAAATTTCTGAACTATCTTATTTTGATATAGCTTCTGATTTGGATATAGGAAAAGTTGATCCACAACATTTATTTGATGTTTTAGTTAAACAAGATTTGTCAAATAGCGATGCTCTGTTTGTATCCTGCACAGCTCTTCCAGTATTATCAATTATAAATGACATCGAAAAAAAACTGGGCAAGGTAATATTATCAAGTAATCAAACCTTAATTTGGGATACACTTAAACAAATTGATAATCAAAATAAGGTTGATGGTTATGGGGTGTTGTTTAATAATTAGTTGATGAATTTTTCAATTGAAGAGTACAAATCTAGATTAAAAAAAGTTCAAAATTCAATGCAAGATAAAGGTATTGAAATTTTGATTTCACAAGATCCTTCAAATATGAATTATCTGACTGGCTATGATGCATGGTCTTTTTATTATGCACAATGTGTGATTGTTCATGCAAATGCTGAAGAACCGATTTGTTTTGTTAGAGATCAAGATGCTGGTGGTGCTTATATAAAAACTTACTTAAAAGATGAAAATATCGTTAAGTATCATGAAAAATATATCCATACTTGGCCGTTACATCCATACGATGCTTTAGTTGATTTAATTAAGGAAAAAAAATGGGATAAATTATCTATAGGCGTTGAAATGGATAGTCATTATTTTACAGCTTATTGTTATGAAAAAATAAAACATGGATTACCTAATGCAAAATTGTTAGATAGCAAACGATTAGTAAATTGGGTTAGACTTATTAAGTCAGACGCTGAAATAAAATATATGAAAGCAGCTGCAAAAATTACTCAATTAGGTATGAAAAAAGCTTTTGAAGTAATAAATCCAGGTGTAAGACAATGTGATGCTGTTTCAGAAATATGGTCTTCACTTGTAAAAGGAACCTCAGAATTTGGAGGGGATTATGCTTCAATAGTGCCAATGCTTCCAACTGGAAAAGGGACCTCTGCATCCCATTTAACTTGGACTGAAGACAAATTTGTTGAAGGTGAAGCAACGATTATAGAATTATCTGGTGTTAATAAAAAGTATCATTGTCCAATGGCCAGAACAGTTTTACTTGGAGATCCTGATCAAAAAAAAATTGATACCATGAAAAAAACTAACGAGGCACTTCAAGCTGGTATTGATCAAGTTAAAGCAGGAAATACGGCTGATGATGTTGCACAAGCTTTTTGGAAGATATTAGATAAATATAAAATTGAGAAAACTTCAAGAACTGGTTATTCAATTGGGATAGGCTATCCACCTGATTGGGGCGAACATACTTTAAATATTTCAAAAGGCGATATGACATTGTTACAACCCAACGTTACTTTTCATATGATTGCAGTAATGCAATTTGGAAATTGGGGAGTTGAGGCATCAGAAGCTATTAGAGTAACTGATAAAGGTTCAGAATTATTTTGTAATTTCTCAAGAGAACTTCACGTTAAAAGCTAATTATTAAAGGTTGATATTTATTCTCACAAATGTTTTAAAGTTCCTTAAATTATGGCATCAAAAAAAGATTTCGTTAAATTTGATAAAGTCGATAAAAGCTACGATGGTAAAGTCTTAGTTGTTAAAGACCTTCAATTAGATATTGCTGAAGGAGAATTCATTACAATGTTGGGACCCTCTGGTTCTGGTAAAACTACTTGCTTAATGATGTTAGCAGGCTTTGAAACACCAACTAACGGTGAAATTTATTTAGATGGTAAAGCCATATCCAGTATACCTCCTCACAAAAGAGGAATTGGAATGGTGTTTCAAAATTATGCATTATTCCCGCACATGACTGTGTATGAAAATTTAGCTTTTCCATTAAGAGTGAGAAAAATTCCAAAAGATGAAGCTGATAAAAAAATTGATAAAGCATTATCAATGGTATCCCTTCAAGGTTTCGCTGCAAGGATGCCAGGTCAATTGTCAGGTGGACAACAACAAAGGGTAGCCGTTGCAAGATCATTAGTTTTTGATCCACAACTAGTTTTAATGGATGAACCTTTAGGAGCTCTTGATAAAAATTTAAGAGAAAGTATGCAATATGAGATTAAACATATTCATGAAAGCATTGGTGTGACAGTTGTTTACGTTACACATGATCAAAGTGAAGCTTTAACGATGTCTAATCGTATTGCAGTGTTCAATGATGGTAAAGTTCAACAACTCTCAAGTCCTGATGAATTATACGAGAAACCTGTAAATTCATTTGTCGCCGAGTTTATTGGAGAGAATAATACTTTTGGTGGTGAAGTTTCAGATATTTCTGAAGGAAAGTGTAAAGTAAAATTAGCAAATGCAGAAATACTAGCTAATCCAATCTCAGTCAAAGGTAAAGGAGAGCGGACTACTGTTTCTTTAAGACCAGAACGAGCTTTGATTAATCCAAGTACAAAAATGGACAATCTTCATAAAGGAAAAATAGAGGAAGTAATTTATCATGGGGACCATACAAGAGTAAGAATAAATCTTTTAGGCAATCCAGAGTTTATTTTAAAAGTTCCAAATAGCTCATCTAACTTAGATATTAAACTTGGTAACGAGATTAATATCGGATGGAACAGTGATGACGCTCGGGCACTTGACCCAAAATAAACATTCCACAATTATTGAATAAGTAGATAAAAAGGGTTGTTGACTCTCTTCCCTGAAGTTGTTTTAATTAGTTTTTTAAACGTTTAAACGGAGGAAAAATGAAAAAACTAAGTAAAATATTACTAGCTATTTCTTTTGTACTTTCACTAACTACTTCAGCATTTGCAACAACAGTAACTGCAGTGTCTTGGGGTGGGGCTTATACTGAGTCTCAAAAGTTAGGTTATGGTGATCCGACTGCTAAAAAACTAGGCATTAACATTGCTTGGGTTGATTATTCAGGTGGTTTATCAGAAATCAAAGCACAAAAAGAAGCTGGAAAGATCACGTGGGATATAATGGACGTGTTCGCAATGGATACTATCACTGGATGTGATGAAGGATTATTTGTTGAATTTGATTTTGACAAAGACTTCCCACCAGCTCCAGATGGAACTCCAGCAAGTAAAGATTTCTTTACTGCAATGCCAAGTAAATGTGCTGTAGGAAATATTTTATATTCTTGGAACTACGCTTATAACACTGAAAACGTTAAAGGTACTCCAAAGACTATCAAAGATTTCTTTAACACAAAGAAATTCCCTGGAAAAAGAGCTATCTACAAAAGCGCTTTAACTAATTTAGAGATCGCTTTAGCTGCAGATGGTATTAAGCCAGGTAAAGGCGGAGCAAAAATCTACAAAGCTTTAGAAACAGAAAAAGGTGTTGAAAGAGCAATGAATAAGATCAAAGAATTATGTACAGATCCAAAAGGTGGATGTGTATTTTGGTCTGCAGGTGCTCAACCACCAGAACTGTTAGTATCAGGTGAAGTAGTAATGGCTACTGGTTGGAATGGTAGATTCTTCAATGCAGAAATTGGAGAAGGTGCACCAATCAAACAAGTTTGGGACGGCCAAGGTCTTGATTACGAATATTTCGTACAAGTCAAAGGTGGACCAAACGATTCTAATGGTATGGCTAAAAAAGCTTTAGCTATGATGACTAGTTCTGAAATGTTAGCAGGAAGTGCTAAATACATTGCATATGCTCCTTGGAGAAAATCTTCAATTGGTATTATGGAAAAAGGTGAGCCTTGGTATAAAGATGGTAAGACTAACATGGTACCACAAATGCCAACTGCACCGGCTAACACTAAAAACTACTTCCTAGTAGATCCAATTTTCTGGGCTGATAACGGAACAGAGCTTGGTGAAAAATGGGAAGCTATGAAAGCTGGTCTATAATTTAAGTTTTAAAGAACTTAATTATATATTATAATTTAAGGGCGGTTATTTTTAACCGCCCTTTTTATTTATGAGCTCAGAAACAAAACAAATCTTAACTACAGACGGAATACCCTTAGAGGTTAGTCTAAAAAAAGCGGAAAAAAAGAATAAGATCAAAGCTTTCTTGCTCGTTGCTCCTTTATTATTTTTTTTAATTATCACTTATGTTTTTCCAATAGGTGACATGTTGTTCAGAAGTGTTGATGATAAAATGGTAACACAAATGTTACCCAAAACATTTAAAGCAATGGAAAACTGGGATGGTCAAGAGTTGCCAGATGAGGAAGTTTTTGCAGCATTTCATGAGGACTTTATAAAACTAGTTGAAGATAAACGAGAAGGTAAACTATCTACTCAATTAAATTACACTAAAAATGGATTTAAAAGTATTATTAAAAAATTAAGAAGAGCATCTAAAAAATTTGAAGAGGGAAACTATAAAGAACAAATAATGGCAGTACACAAAAGATGGGCTGATGTTGAGTACTGGAGAGCAATCCAAAGAAGAGCCCCTGAATTTACAGGTCAAAAATATTTAAAAGGAATGGATATGTATGTAAATGAGGAAGGGAAAATAGTAAGCGTTGAAGAAGATAGGAGAATTCACAGAGTATTATGGTTAAGAACTCTGGAGATTGCATTCTTTGTGACGGTCTTTTGTTTTTTGATGGCTTATCCAATAGCTCATTTGTTAGCTACTCTGCCAATGAAATATAGTAACTTATTAATGATCTGCGTACTGTTGCCGTTCTGGACTTCATTACTTGTAAGAACTGCCAGCTGGATGATTTTGTTACAACAACAAGGTATCGTAAATGATTTCTTTGTTGGAATAGGATTAGTAGCTGACGATAATAGGCCTGAGATGATGTACAACAAGACAGGAAGTTATGTGGCAATGACACAAATTTTGCTGCCATTTATGGTGCTTCCGCTATACAGTGTAATGAAAACTATCTCACCAAGCTTAATGAGAGCTGGAAAATCACTAGGTGGAACACCATTTGTTGCATTTTGGAAAGTTTATTTCCCACTAACAATTCCTGGAATTGGTGCAGGTTGCTTATTAGTGTTCATTTTAGCGATTGGTTATTACATTACACCAGCCTTAGTTGGTGGTGCATCTGGGACTTTAATCAGTAACCAGATCGCCTTTCATATGAAAAGTACCCTTGACTGGAGTTTTGCATCTGCAATGGGACTAATGCTGCTGAGTGGAGTATTGGTGATTTATTGGCTTTATAACAAAATAGTTGGAATTGATAACATTAAATTAGGATAATTAGGATGGCATTACCAAAATATACTGAACCACATTATAGAATTTGGCATTATATTTATCTAACAATTTGTGCCGCTGTTTTCTTTTTTCTAATTGCCCCTTTATTTGTAATCTTTCCATTATCTTTTAACGCAGAAGAATTTTTAAGTTTCTCTGATGGGATGAAAAGGCTAGATCCAGATGCTTTTTCTTTGAGATGGTATAAAGATATGATTTACGGAACTAAAAATCCTTGGGGATTAGCTGCTAAGAATAGTTTTATTATCGCAATTTTTGCAACAATAGGTTCAGTAATACTAGGAACAGTTGCTGCTCTAGGTTTAAGTAGCAGACATATGCCTTACAAAGGTTTGATAATGGCGGTTTTAATTTCGCCAATGATCGTACCTTTAATTATTTCAGGTGTTGCAATATTTTTCTTTATGGCAAAGGCTGGTTTGGCAGCAACCCATACAGGTATTGTTCTTGCCCATATTATTTTAGGAACACCATTTGTTGTTATCACAGTTACTGCTACACTCTCAGGATTTGATCACAGTGTAACTAGAGCTGCTGCAAGTTTGGGTAGTGATCCAGTAAATACTTTTATGAAAATTACGTTGCCACTAATTTTACCAGGAGTTATTTCAGGTGGATTATTTGCTTTTGTCACTTCCTTTGATGAAGTTGTTGTTGTTTTATTTTTAGCAGGATTAGAAAATACAACTATTCCAATTCAAATGTGGACAGGTTTAAGAGAACAATTAAGTCCAACAATTCTAGCTGTTGCGACATGTTTAATAATACTATCAACATTAATATTAGTAACTGCTGAGCTTTTAAGAAGACGATCAGAGAGGCTTAGAGGAATTAATAGATAGTAAGATAATCAAATGAAAATCAAGAATGTAGTAGTTATTGGATCAGGCACGATGGGTAGCGGCATAGCTGCTCATCTCTGTAATGCCAATATCCCTGTCACACTTTTAGATTTAAAAACTGAAATAAGTCAAAATGCTAGAGAACGAATACATAAATCAAGACCACCTTTATTAATTGATAAAACCAAAATCGATAATATTAAAGTTGGAAACATATCTGATGATTTCAATGTAGTTAAAGATGCTGACTGGATTGTCGAGGCAGTGGTAGAGAGAATTGATATTAAACATCAAATTTACGATAAAATTTTTGAAAGTAGGAAAGATGGAGCAATAGTCTCATCAAACACTTCCTCAATCCCAATTAAAGTTTTATCTCAAAATTTAAATAAAGATCAAAAAAAAGATTTTTGTATCACTCATTTTTTTAATCCTGTTAGATACATGGGTCTTTTAGAAATAGTTAAGAATGAAGACAATGATTTAAAAAAGATAAATCAATTAAAAGAATTTTGTGAAGTTGAGTTAGGTAAAGGTGCGATTGTTTGTAATGATACCCCAGGTTTTCTAGGAAATAGGGTAGGTGTTTATGCAATGCAAATTGCAATGACTGAAGCATTTAAGATGAAACTTTCTGTTGAGGAAGCAGATGCAATCTTTGGAAGACCTATGGGTATACCTAAAACAGGTGTTTTTGGATTATATGATTTGATTGGAATAGATTTAATGGCAGATGTTTTAAAAAGTTTTATCAAAGAACTTCCAAAATCTGATGAGTTCCATGAAGTTGCCAAAGAAATTCCTTTAGTAAAAAAATTGATTGAAACTGGATATACGGGGAGAAAAGGCAAAGGCGGCTTCTATAGAATGAAGAAGACTGATAGTGGAAAAATTATGGAAGCTATTAATCTTGAAACTGGCGAGTATTCAACAAGTCAAAAAATAGATATTAAGTCTGATAAAGTAGATTTAAAGGCTCTAATTAATAGAAATGACAAGTATGGAGACTATGCTTGGTCAGTACTATCCAAGATAATAAAATATGCTTCATCTCTAGTTCCTGGAATTACCAAAGAATTTAATGACATAGACGAGGCAATGAGACTTGGATTTAACTGGGCGAAAGGACCTTTCGAGATGTTAGAAGAAATTGGTGTTAAAAATTTCTTCGATAAAGTTGATGAATATAAAGGCAATAACTTTTTGGAAAATTTGTCGAATTCTAAAGATGAAAATTTTTATGGTGAAAGGCAAAAATATACATCAATTGAAACTTTAGGTAAGATCAAGAAAACTGCCTCAAGTGTTGATGGCAATAGTTCAGCT
The DNA here is from genome assembly GCA_902554195.1 of uncultured Pelagibacteraceae bacterium. Taxonomy (GTDB): domain Bacteria; phylum Pseudomonadota; class Alphaproteobacteria; order Pelagibacterales; family Pelagibacteraceae; genus Pelagibacter. Next base: position 8,278 of record CACDNT010000011.1, on the reverse strand, counting down.
GCAATTTATAGATTTAATGATTTTAATATTGTTGAGTTTACGACTAAAGCTAATGCACTCGATTATGACTCAATGGATGCACTTAAGAAAGCAACTGATAAACCTTTAATAATAATTAATGAGAGTATGCAATTTTCTGCTGGTGTTAACCTGACTTATACAATGGAATTTGCAAATAAAAATGATTTTAAATCGATAGAAAAATTTATTAAATATTTTCAAGAAACTTGCAAACATCTAAAGTATTCTAAATACCCAGTTATATCTGCTCCATCAGGTTTAACTTTGGGCGGAGGTTTTGAAGTTTTAGTACAAAGTAATTTCGTAGCCTCGCATACAAATATTGTAATCGGATTAGTAGAAACTATTGTTGGATTAATTCCAGCTGGAGGCGGATGTAAAGAAATGCTAGCTAGATGGTTAAATACTGAGGAGGCTAAGAAAGATCCAAAATATGCACCTTTAAAAGTATTTGATATAATTGGCTATGGTAGAACAGCCACTTCTCCAGTTGAGGCAGAACCTTTGAAATACTTATTACCTGAAAATAAAAGAATTATGAATAGAAATAGTTTGCTTGAAGTATCGAAAAAAATCTTAAATGAAAACAAGGACTTTAAAGCACCAAATGAGCTTACATTTAATTTACCTGGTAAAGCAGTTATTGATGATATGAACAAAATTTTAGAAAAACTTTATAATGATAAAGTTATATTAGATCATGGTTTGACTGTAGCAAAAGAATTAGCCCATGTGTTAAGTGGTGGTGAAACTACTAAAGACAAAACTCTTACTGAGGACGATTTATTTAAATTGGAACTTGATGCTTTTATGAGATTAATTGAAACCAAACAAACTCAAGATAGAATCAAACACACTCTTGCTACTGGTAAACCTTTAGTTAATTAAATAATCTAAGAGTATTTATAAAGTCAGGCCTTAAAACATATTCAGATTTATCTAAGTGTTTAATTTTTTCTAAAGCTTCTAGACCAAATATTACTTTTCCTATGGGTGTATACTCACCCTCATATAAAGGTTCATCCTGAAGAATTATAAAAAATTGGCTGTCTTCAGTATCATATTTTAAAGATCGAGCTAATCCTACACTTCCTTTGGTGTAGTTAAAATCCTTATCAACTTCAGATTTGATTGTACCTAAACCAGATTTTCCAGTTCCAATTTTTCCATAATCAATGTTTCCTTTTTTTCCAAATTCTACATCACCAGCTTGTACAAGTTTATTTTTAATGACCCTATGAAATGCTACATCATCATAGGCATAAGATTTAATTAATGTTTTAAATCTTTCTACTCCATTTGGAGATATTTCTGGATATAATTCTATAATTACATTTCCACATTCAACGTTTAGAATTGCTATGTTGTTTGGATTTTCAAAATTAATTTTATTTGGGTCATAATTCTTAACAAACAAACATTTATCTTTAATTAAAACAAAAGAAGTAATTGAAAATAAACCTAAAATTACAACAAATATAAATATTATTTTTTCAGATTTTGATGCCTTTATCTTTTCAATCATAAAATAAAATTTTCATCTATTTTTAGGAGTCCTTTTTTGATGAATTCAATCTTTTTTTGAAGAATAGGATCAATCGTTGCAGGTAAATTCCCATACATTAAATGAGAAAATACCTCAGCCATATCCTCAGATGCGGTGGATCGCGAGTATTCAGTAATAAAACCAGCTGTTTTAGAATATGTTTCTAATCCTATTTTTTTAGTACATGTCGAACAATCTGCATAATTGAACTCTTTAGGATTAAAACTAGACCAAATTTGTTGGTTAAATATATCTTTGAAACTATCATTAATTATGTGGAACACTTCGTGATGCAACACTCTTTCAAAATATCTATCATTAAATTTAATATCTACAATTAAAGTTTTCATTACATTATCAGGTATCCCAGCAGTATTGATACCTGAGATTGATAAGTCTTCACACATAACAATGTATTTTAGATTTATTTTTTTCAAAAAGTTTTGAGAATATCTATTAAGATTTTTTTCAATAATCTTATATTTTTTATCCAAGTCTTGCTTTGATGATTTAAAACAATTGATATTATTATCAACACCTATTGTAAATGCTTGTTTAGCATTCAAGTATCTTAATTTGTTTTCAGTTTTAAGATTATAAATCTCCAGGTTTGGAATTTTTATTAATTCGTAAATTGTATCTGCTTGGCTTGAGGAAATTAAAAATAAATACAATAAAATGAGCTTTAATAATTTCATAATCAGTATTATTGAAGATATTCCAATTTGTTAGAATGTGATAGAGTTTTTGTGATGAAAAAAAAAAGAAGCAAAGAACCCATTCAACCAGTAAGTGGTACCAAGGTTCCAAGATTTGCTGGTCCATCAACTTTTGCTAGACTACCAGAATTAAGAGATGTTGAGTACTGTGATGTTGCAATTGTAGGGATACCATTCGATGCAGGCACAAGTTACAGGCCTGGGGCAAGATTTGGTCCTCAAAGTATTAGACAAGCTTCAAGACATTTAAGAACAAATTATCATCCAAATTATGATGTTGAGCCTTTTAAAGTTCAACAAGTTGCTGATGCTGGTGATATTACTTGTAATCCATTTAATATAGATGAAGCAATCAAGCAAATTGAGGAAGGAGCATTGGATCTTCTTAAAAAAACTGGTGGTATAATTAGTTTAGGCGGAGATCATACAATTGCGTTTCCTTTATTAAAAGCAGTAAATAAAATTAATAATGGTCCTGTTGCTTTAGTTCATTTTGATGCTCATCTTGATACTTGGGATACTTATTTTGGTGCGCCTTATACTCATGGAACACCTTTTAGAAGAGCACGCGAAGAAAATTTATTCATGGATGATGCTTCAATGCATGTTGGTATTAGAGGTCCATTGTATAGCAGAGAAGATCTTAAAAATGATGAAAGTTTTGGATTTAAGATAATTCATTGTGATGAGTTTCAAACTGAAGGCACTGATAAAATTGCTGAAAGAATAAAAAAAAGAGTAGGAGATAATCCATTATATTTATCAATTGATATCGATGTTTTAGATCCTGCTTTTGCACCTGGCACCGGTACACCAGAAATCGCTGGTATGACCACTAGAGAAATGGTTAATGTAATTAGAGGCTTGTCTGGTATGAATTTAGTCTCTGCAGATGTTGTTGAGGTATCGCCTGCTTATGATCATGCTGAAGTAACATCACTTGCGGCTGCTACTATAGTTTATGAGTTAACAAATCTATTTGCAAAAAAGTAAAGAAAGGTTAGGAATCTCCAATGGAAAATAAAAAAAATTTTTATATTAATGGCAAATGGGTAACACCAAAAAGTAAAGAAGAAATCAAAGTAATTGATCCTGCAACTGAAGAAAATTGTGCTGTCATAACATTGGGTAATAAAGATGATGTAAACGATGCTGTGAATGCTGCTAAAAAAGCTTATAATTCTTGGGCGTTTTCATCTAAAGAGGAGAGAATAAAATTATTAGAAAAACTTTACGAAAATTATAAGAAAAGATGGGCTGACATTGCAAATGCGATTACGATAGAGATGGGAGCACCAAAAGATTTTGCAACTAAACTTCAAGCTGGTACAGGCGCAGCTCACTTAAAATCATTTATAAGATATTTGAAAAATTTTGAATTTGAAAAACCATTAGGAGAACATGCACCTAACCAAAGACTTATTTATGAACCAAAAGGCGTATGTGCATTAATCACACCATGGAATTGGCCAATGAATCAGGTTTGTTTAAAAGTAATGCCCGCAATTGCATCTGGCTGTACTATGGTTTTAAAACCATCTGAACTAGCTCCATTATCATCAATGATATTGGCTGAGCTTATTGATGAGACTAAAATTCCAGCAGGTGTGTTTAATTTAGTTAATGGTGATGGAGCAACAACTGGCGATGCATTAACAAGTCATCCTGACGTTAATATGATTTCATTTACCGGATCAACTAGAGCAGGAGCATTAATTTCCCAAAATGCTGCGAAGGATTTTAAAAGAGTAAGTTTAGAACTTGGTGGTAAAGGTGCAAATATAATATTTAAAGATGCGGATCCAGATGCAATAGAAAGAGGTGCTTTGAGATGTTTCAGAAACTCAGGTCAGTCATGTAATGCACCAACAAGAATGCTAGTTGAAAAATCAATGTATAATGATGCTGTGGAAAGATTAAAGAAGTATACAGAAAATTTTGAGGTCGGTGATCCAAAAAAAGAGGGAGAGCATATAGGTCCAGTTATTTCTGAAACTCAATACAACAAGATACAAACTTTAATTAAGAAGGGTATTGATGAGGGAGCTAAATTAGTAGCTGGAGGCCCAGGCAAACCAGATGGATTAGAAAAAGGTTATTTTGTAAAGCCTACTGTGTTTGCTGATGTTAATAACAAAATGGAAATAGCAAGAACAGAAATATTTGGTCCGGTTCTATCTGTAATGCCCTTTGAAACGGAGGAAGAAGCTATTGAAATTGCAAACGATACTCCCTACGGATTAACAAACTACATTCAAACCAAAGATAAAGAAAAAGTGAAGAGAGTTGCTAGAAAACTTAGATCAGGAATGGTTGATGTTAATGGTGCTGGTATTGCTGTTGATGCGCCTTTTGGTGGATTTAAACATTCGGGGATTGGTAGAGAGGCTGGTGAACATGGTCTTGAAGAGTTTCTAGAGGTAAAATCTGTAGGTGGATGGAGTTAATTAAGAGTAGATTTTTTCTTAATTCCTTCAAGAAATTTTAAACATTTTTTAAGTTCATTCAGTTCAATGAACTCATCAACTTTGTGAGCTTGTTCAATAGAGCCTGGTCCACAAACAACTGTGCTGATACCAATTTCTTGAAACAATCCAGCTTCAGTTCCAAAGGATACAACTTGTCTAGAATTATCACCGGTCAAACTTGAGACTAATTCACATGCTTCTGAATTATCTATACGATCGAAACCTGTGACTTCACCTATTATTTCCTTGGTTATTTTTGAATTAGGAAAAACTTTTTTCATTTCTGGTAATAAAATTTCATTTGCGTATTCATCTATTTGTTGATTTAAAAAGACACCATCCTCTTTGATGACTGGTCTTGTCTCCCATTCAACTCGACATTTGTCAGCTATTACATTGTGAGCTATACCTCCGAATATTCCTCCAACTTGTAATGTTGAAAAAGGAGGATCAAATATGGAGTCCTTTGGAGCTCTTTTTTTTAATTCTTCCCTAAGCTCGATTAACTTATTTGCATATTTTGATGCGAATTCAACTGCACTAACACCTTTGTGGGGCATCGAGCTATGTCCAGCTAATCCCTCAAAATAAGTAGTATATTCATAACAACCTTTATGTGCATCTATGATTTTCATTTTTGTAGGTTCACCTACAATACAAATTCCATCTTGAATTTTTCTTTTTTTAAGTTCTTTAATTAATATTGGAGCACCCAAGCATGCTGTTTCCTCATCAAATGTAAAAGAAAAATGAATATCTCTATTTAAATCAACTTTAGAAAAAACTGGAGCAAACGCTAAAGTACATGCAATAAAGCCTTTCATGTCACAGGAACCTCTTCCATAAAGTTTATCTTCCTTAATTGTTGCTTTGAAAGGATCTGTACTCCAACTCTTTGAAACAGGGACTGTATCAGTATGACCAGATAAAATTATTGGTTTAACTCCATTTGATTTTTTTGCTTTTATTGTTGCAAAAAGATTTACTCTTTTTTTTTCATCATCATATGTTTTGAATGAGGTTGCACCCAAGTCATTGAGATATTTTTCACAATAATTAATTAAATCATTGTTATCTTCTCCTGAAATAGTTTTAAATCCAATTAAATCAGATAAAATTTTAATAGAATTCTCGTATAATTTATCTAAATTTACTTCTGTACTCATTAGTAATAATTAATATAAATATCTCATTTATGAAAGAACAAATTACTTACGACATATTTGAGAAAATAGACATTAGACTTGGGACAGTACTTTCAGTCAAAAAAAATGAAAAAGCTAGAAAACCATCTTTAGTTGTTGAAGTTGATTTTGGAAAAGAAATAGGTGTTAAAACATCTTCTGCCCAAATTACTCATTTTTATAATGAGGAAAATTTAGTTGGAAAACAAGTGATTGGTGTTTGTAATTTTCCAGAAAAAAATATTGCAGGTGTGAAATCTCAATTTCTACTTTTAGGCTCGATAGACTCTGAAGGAAAGGTAACATTAGTACATCCCTCACAAAAAGCAGAGAATGGTTTACCTATAGCATAAGTATGCATCCTGAATTTTTATCTATGGCACTATTCTGGATTGTAGCTGCTTATACACCAGGACCAAATAACGTGGTCGCATCTTACTCTGGTTTTAATTTTGGTATAAGAAAAACAATCCCTCATATTTTTGGAGTTACATTTGGATTTACTTCAGTGGTATTTGCTTTGACAATTGGTTTAGTTAATGTTTTTAAACTATTTCCGATTATTCAAACTATTTTGAAATATATGGGAAGTTTATTTTTAGTTTACCTAGCTTATAAGATTAGTTTCTCAAAACCATCTAATGAGGACAAAAACGAAAATCCAATTTCTTTTTTAGATACTTTTATTTTTCAATTTTTGAATCCAAAAGGTGTTTTGATTGGAATTATCATAGTTTCCACTTATGTTGAATATGGAGAAAATTATCTTAATTATGCGACTCAAGTTGTTTTATTTGCCTTTATAGTATCTTTATCAAGCATTACCTTTTGGACATTTGTTGGTAAATATCTTAGAAAATTTGCGACAAATGAGAAATTTATTAAATACTTTAATTATGTTATGTCAGTGCTTCTTCTTTTGAGCATAATTACATTTTATATATAAGATATGAAACCAGGAAATAAAAATTCTTACAAATCATTATCTGACCTAGAGGTTAACGGTAAAAATTATAAATATTATTCATTAAAAAAAGCTGAATTGAATGGTTTAAAGGGTATTTCAAAATTACCAAAGTCATTGAAAGTTTTATTGGAAAATTTACTTAGGTATGAGGACGATTTATCAGTTAATAAAAAACAAATAGAAGCTGTAAAAAACTGGCTTGATACTAAAAAATCAAAAACTGAAATAGCTTATAGACCGGCCAGGGTTTTACTCCAAGATTATACAGGGATACCAGCAGTAGCTGATTTAGCTGCTATGAGAGAAGCTGTAAAAGAAAAAAATAAAGATCCAAATACAATTAATCCACTATCTGCTGTCGATTTAGTTATTGATCACTCTGTTCAAGTTGATCAATCAGCTAAAAAAGATTCATTTGAAAAGAATGTAGATATAGAATTTAAAAGAAATGGCGAAAGATATTCCTTTTTAAAATGGGGTCAAAGCGCTTTTAACAATTTTAGAATTGTTCCTCCAGGAACTGGTATCTGTCACCAGGTTAATTTAGAGTATTTATCAAAAGTAGTTTGGTCAGAGGAATACAAAGGAGAAAAATATTTATTCCCTGATACTCTTGTTGGAACAGACAGTCATACAACCATGGTCAATGGTTTATCGGTTTTAGGATGGGGTGTTGGTGGAATTGAAGCTGAGGCAGGTATGTTGGGACAACCTATTTCAATGTTAATCCCTGAAGTCATTGGATTTGAAATAACAAAAAAAATGCCAGAAGGCACAACCGCTACTGACTTAGTTTTAACGGTTGTTAAAATGCTTAGAGACAAAGGAGTAGTTGGGAAATTTGTTGAATTCTATGGTGAGGGATTAAAAAATTTAACTTTAGCAGATAGAGCAACAATTGCTAATATGGCACCCGAGTATGGAGCTACATGCGGATTCTTTCCAATAGATGAAGAAACTCTAAAATATTTAGAATTTTCTGGAAGAGATAAAGAAACAGTCGCGATTGTTGAAAAATATGCAAAGGAACAAGGTTTGTGGACAAGCGATGAAATTGAATTCACTGATAAAATCTCTTTAGATATGTCCACTGTAGTTCCAACAATTTCTGGCCCTAAAAGACCACAAGATAAAGTTCTTTTAACTGATGCATCAAGCAATTTTAAAAAAGTTTTTAAAGAAGCTACAGATAAAAATGATTATAAAATTTCTAAGGTAAAAGATACGGATTATGAAATTAAAGATGGTTCAATACTAATTGCAGCAATTACATCATGTACGAACACTTCTAATCCAAACGTTCTAATTGGAGCTGGACTACTTGCAAAAAAAGCTGTTGAATTAGGATTGAATGTTAAACCATGGGTTAAAAC
>CACDNT010000010.1 GCA_902554195.1 uncultured Pelagibacteraceae bacterium | reverse complement strand
TTTGAATAAAAATTTTTTTGGATTTTTTTTTGTATAAAAATTTACTTGCAAGCATTGGTGACAAAGTTAATGCAACAAAAGAAGAAACTACAATTGAAAAAGATAATGCAATAGCTGTTTCTCTAAATAATGTTCCAGAAATTCCCTCAATAAATATTAATGGCAAGAAAACAGCTACTAAAATTAGTGTTGTAGCAACGATAGCAAAAGAAATTTGTTTAGAGCCTTTATAAGCTGCAACGAGTGGGGTCTCACCATTCTCTATTCTTCTATATATTGCATCGGTCATAATTACTGAGTCATCTGTGATTATACCAATTGCTAAAATAAAACTTAAAAGAACAAAAATATTAATAGAAAGACCAAATATGTATAAGCCTAGAAAGGATGCTATTAAACTCACAGGTAGTGCAATAGCAGGTACAATGACTGCCTTTAAATTCCCCAAAAATAAATAAATTATCAACACTACCAAAATAAAAGCAATGACCAAAGTTTTATAAACTTCTTCTATTGCGGCCTCAACATAGTTAGCTCTATTGAATGAAACCCTTAAATCTAATTCTTCTGGTAAAGATTTTTTTACTTCAACAATTTTTTTTTTGATATCATTTGAAAGTTCTACTGTTGAAGCACCACTTCTTGCATAGATTCCTATTCCTACAGTTTTCAAATTTATTTGATCTTTAGTTTGAGCTTTAAAAAGAGTTTTCTCTGATACTGGACCGAATTCAACGTTTGCTACGTCTGATAACTGAATTACACGATTACTAGTTTTTTTGATGGGTATTTGCTTTATAGTTTCAATATCGTTGTATGATTTATCTAGATTTAGTGTTAAGTCGATATTGTCTGCTTCTAAAGTTCCTGCAGGCAAACTTACATTTTCTCCACGAATTGCAAATTCAACTTCTTTAATGGTTAAATCATTAGCTGCAAGTTTAATAGGATCAATCCATACTCTAATGCTTAATTCTCTTAATCCACCAACCCTTATTCTTCCAACATTTTTAACACTTGAAAATTGGTCTACAAGATATCTCTCCGCGTAATCTCCTAATTCAAGGTCGCTCCATGAAGATGAGGATAATGACAGCCACATTGTTGTTGTAAACCCTGCAGCTCGTTTAAGTATTTGTGGTGGATCGGACTCCGTTGGCAAGTTATCCACAACTCTTGCAACTCTTTCTCTTATATCATTGGCAGCATTATCTAGATCAATACTCGTATCAAACTCGACATTAATTGTGCTTCTTCCATTTTCAGATTTGGAGTCTATATTTTTTATACCCTCTGCCCCACCAATAACATCTTCAACAACTTGTGTGACCTCTTGATCTACTATTGAAGCTGATGCAGACTTGTAGTCTACTTGAACTTGAACAACAGGCGGTTGAATTCCATTGGGCAATTCTCTAACGGGCAATTTCCAAAAAACAAATAAACCAAATATGATCAGTATCAGTGACATAACCCAAGATACCGTCGGTCTTTTAATACTTAATTCAGTAATAAACATTATTTATTAATAGGTTTTATTTTTCCACGAGGCCTTACCTTTTTTAGACCCTCGGCTACAATTATATCACCCGCAGCTAAGCCTGAAATTATTTCAATGTTACTATCGCCTCTAAGGCCAGTTTTTACCTCAGTTTTGTTTGCAATATTTTCTGCACTAATTTTGTAAACATATGATTTATCGCCCTCTATCATCACACTTGTATCAGGTACACTTAAAGAATTTCTCAAATCAAATTTTACTCTTACCTCTAAAAGTGAACCTGAAATTAATTCTAAATTTTCATTTTTCACTTTTATTCTTGATAATAAACTTCTGGTGTCCGCATTTATTCTGCTTGAAACAAAATCTATTTCACCTGAAAAAGTTTTATCTTTAAAACTAGATAAGGTAACTTCGACTGGAAGACCTTTTTCTATAAATGTAGAGTAGCTTTCTGGAATTTTAATATCTGAGTAAATTATTGAGTTATCATCAAGAGTAATGATAAATATGTTATTTGAAACAAGAATGTCCTCAGTTAAACCTGTGTAGCCAAGAACCCCACTAAATGGAGCCAATATATCCCCACTTTTTAATTTAATTAAAACATCTCCTTTTTTAACAAAATTTTTAAGTTTTAAATCCTCAAAAAGATCATCTTTTTTAATCTTAAAAGTTTTTGATTTTTTAGAAATTGCTGTACCGTAAGTTTCTATTTGTTCAGAGAATTCTTTTTCGATAACCTCAGTTACAATTATTCCTGGCGGTGGTCTCTTACTGAATTTTTTTTTAAAATGATTGCCAATCATGGATCTTCCAACAATTACAATTGTAATTATTAAAAAAAACACAAATATTATTGAAATTGTTTTTGTAGATCTTTTCATATTAAATTTAAATTAATCCGTATTCGGCCCAAGAGCCATCATATATACAAGGAAGATATTTATCATTAATTAAAGAATAAGCTAGTGCCAAAACACACGCTGTAACACCTGAACCACATGAAAAAACAATCTTATTTTGCTCTAAATTTTCAATGCATGTTTTAAAAATTTCTTTAAGTTGATCTTTATTTTTAAAAGTTTTATCGCCATTTAGACAGTCATTAAACGGTATACAAAAAGAGTTTTTTATACATCCGCTTCTAAGACCTTTTCTGGGTTCAGGGATTTTACCTTCAAATCTTTCTCTACTTCGAGCATCAATTAATGTGAATATTTTTTCGTCTATATTTTGATCAATTGCTTGTTTACTCTTAACAAGATCTTTTCTCTCGCTACTTTTATAATCTGATTTATCTATATTTGAAATTTCATCAGTTACTTTCTTTTTTTCTTTAAGCCATTTCTTTAAACCACCATTTAAAACATTTATTAATTTTGGATCATGTCCGTAATAAATAAAATTAAACCAACCACGACATGAGCTTATAACATCTGAATTATCGTAAATGACTATTTCATCATTTTTTTTAATTCCCATATTTGAAATAATTTTATCCCAACTCATTTGGTCAACCAACATATGTGGTAAAGCAGTATCTTTTCTTGAATTTTCATCTATATCAAAAAAAATTGCGCCAGGTATATGAAGAGATTTATATTCCTCGAAACCATTTCTTTGAGTTTGAGGCATATGCCAAGAGCAGTCAATAATTTTCACCTTAGTAAGGTTTTTTTCTAACCAATCAGTTTCAACCAAAGACATGTTATCGCTTTTCTAAGTATTTTTGATGATATTCCTCAGCTGGACAGTAATTTTTTAGTAAAGATATTTTTGTTACAACTTTTCCAGATAAACGTTCATTCACTTCATTTAATACCTTCTCAGCTATCATTTTTTGATTGTCATTAAGATAAAATATTTCACTTCTATACTGGGTTCCAAAATCTGGCCCTTGAGAATTTAAAGTAGTTGGATCATGAATTTGAAAAAATATTTTTAAAATTTTTTCGTATGTGATAATTTTTTCATCAAAATCTAACTTTACCACTTCAGCATGATTTGTATTGCCAGTGCAAACTTCTTTATAAGTGGTGATTGAGCTATTACCTCCACAGTAGCCAACTTCTGTTTTGATTATGCCATCTATTTTACTGAATTTAATTTCAGGTCCCCAAAAACATCCAAGTGCTAAAACAGCTATTTCCATTGAATAAGATTTAATTTAATTTACAAATTATTCATATGCTAAGTAAAAATCAATTGGGATTTTTGTACATGTTTTTGTCCATTTGTGCATTTTCATTAATGGATTTAATTGTAAAGTGGTCTGTAGATTATCCTATTGGGCAGGTTTTGTTTTTTAGAGGTTTTTTTGGAATAATCTTTTATTTTTTTATAATTCCAAAAGAAAGATTTCATAATTTTTACAAAACTCAACGACCAGGTTTACATGCTTTAAGATGTGGCTCAGGATTAATAGCTCTAATTGCAATATTTATTGCTTTAAGGCAGCTGCCATTAGCAACTGTTGTAAGCATTTCTTTTGCTGCACCAATATTTACAACAATATTATCTATTTTTCTACTAAATGAAAAAGTTGGAATTTTTAGGTGGTTGGCAGTGATTATAGGCTTTGTTGGAATTCTTATAATAACAGAACCTGGGATCACTGAATTGAATATTTATTATATTTTTCCGATTATATTTTGTTTAGGTCTATCCTATGTAGCCATAACTATTAGACAACTGTCAACAACCGAACCAGTATGGTTAATTTCTTTTTATTTTTCCTTAGCAATTACACTATTAAGTTTTTTAACTATCCCTCAGGGCTGGGTTATGCCTACTTTAAATCATTTCATACTTTTATCTTTGATAGGTATTTTTGGAGGTGTTGCAAACTTGTGGTTAAGTCAATCATATAAATTTTCAGAAGTTTCTTTAGTAACGCCTCTTAAATATTTGGCTTTAGTTTTCGCCATTATATTTGGATATTTCATTTGGGACGAGATACCCACATTTAAAACATTAATAGGGTCATTATTGGTAATTGTTTCAACGCTTATAATTTTTAGAAGGGAGATTTATAAGAAAAAAATTATAACATCTAGGTCAATTAATGACTAAAGTACCTAAATATTGGAATAAGGCAAAAAAATACTTATCTAAAAAAGATCAAACACTTTCTAAGTTAATCAAAAGTTACGAAAGTCCCTCAGAAACTATTTTGACTTCAAGGAGAGATATTTTTTTTTCGTTATGTAAAAGTATAATTGGACAACAAATTAGCGTCGCAGCAGCGAACTCCGTTTTTTCAAAATTTAAAAAAAAATGCAAAAATAAAATTACTGCAAAAACAGTATCAAACATGACTTTTGCTCAATTAAAAAGCTGTGGATTAAGTAGACAGAAAGTTTTAGGAATAAAGAGTTTAGCCAAACAAACAATAGAAAAAACTTTTAATCCTAAATTGATTAATAAAATGTCAGATGAGGAGGCTATAAATTATTTATCACAATTAAGACAAATAGGTAGATGGTCAGCTGAAATGATTTTATTATTTACATATAATAGATCAAATATTTGGCCAATTCAGGATATCGGCCTTCTAAGAGCTATTTCAAAAAATTATAAAAAAAAATATTTACCACCTGATAAATTTGTATCTTTGTTAAAAAAAAGGTTTAGCCCTTATTGCTCTGTTGCAACATGGTATTTATGGAGAAGCATAGATCCTGAGCCTATTCAGTACTAAATCCTTCAACAACTTGCATATGTCTTTTTGTGGTTTTTTTTGCTACCGCCCAACTATCTTGATATTCTTTAGAGGAGTGACATTCTAATGCTTTGGCATAACTTGGAAATTCCCACACAACAGTCCTACTGAAATCATCTCCATTAAAAGTTTTATGTTCACCACCACGTACAAGAGGGATACCACCATAACTTTTAATTATTGGTGTTGCTAATTCTGAATATTTTTTAATATTTTCTTGATTATCAATCTTAAAGTATAAACTTACCCAATAACCTTTTTTCATATTAATCAATCCATTCTTGATAATTATGCAAATTATCTATCAAAAACTTTGGTAATTTGTCTAGGGGATATTTTTCAAGCTTTTTACCATGACCTATTTTTTTTGCCCTTTTATCTAAAGTTAGATCATAAATTGCAATTTTATTTTTTATGATATTCTTAATCTCATCGATTGAAATAGGATTTAAGTCAAATTCTCTATGATGTAAGTAAGACCTAAGTTTATGTTCGATTTCATCTGCATTTTTTAAGTAAGTAAAATGCCATCCTCCATTATCTATTATTTTTATGTCCATAAATTTTGTCTTAGAAAATAAAACATCAAATCTAAAAAAGGAGTATTTTTTAACCTTTATATTTCTCAACCATTGAGGAGATTTTAAGTATTTCTTTTTACAAGCTCTTGTTCCAGTCCAAAAAAAGTTAGGTAATTTAAGGTTAAACTTGTAGTAAAACATTTCTTGACTAAACATAATTATTTTTTGATTAATTTTGTTAATCTCTAACTTTTCTAAGTTAGGTATTTCATCTACATCTGAGATTAAAATTAAATCTTCATCGTTTGCATCTTTTAATCCATCAAGAATATAGTTTCTTTGTCCATTCTCTCGTAAGATTGAATTTAATATATATTTTTTTGATTTAATATCTTCATGATCGTCATTCAAAATTTCTTGAATACCCTTAGGTCTATTATCGTATACTAAATAAATAATCTTATTTTTAAACTTTTCGTATTTTTTGCTATTAAATCGGAGATTCCTCTTATCACCTTTGTGAGTGAAGCTGCTTTCAACAATTACAAAATAATCGACATATTTATCTAACATATTAAGTCTAAGATTTAAAAGAACGTCTTCATTAAAATACATGAAACAATCAAAAATTTTCATAATACCTTTTTTAATCTTTTTTAATTTTTTTTATATGATAAAAAAATCTATGGCAGATAAATTAATAGTTAGTTTTGAAGAGTATATCAAGATAGTTGAAAAATTAGCTATTGAAATTCACAATAATTACAGACCTACAGTTTTAGTTGGAATAATGAGGGGAGCTGCGCCTATAATTGACATTCTTTCAAGGATTCTAAAACTCCCAATAGCGTACATTGTTATCCAAAGTTACACAGGAAAAGGCTTAGAAGATCAACAAGGTCAATTAATGTTTGCTAGAGAAATAAGTTCATTAGCTAAAGAAGAAGATTTTGAAAAAATCCTTTTAATTGATGACTTATCAGACACAGGTCTAACACTTAATAAAAGTATTGAATGGTTAAAAGGTTACGAACCAACAAAAAAATTTATTAGAGAAATTAAAACTGCATGTTTATGGAAAAAAAAATCATCTTCTTTTGAACCAGACTTTTGTCCAATAAAATTAAACTCTGATCCTTGGATTGTTCAACCTACAGAACATTATGAGGAACTTTCTATTGAGGAAATTATAAAAAGAAACTAGTTAACGGAGCTAGAAAACTAGCCCCGTTAAATTTTATTTAGCTTACAGCAAAACTTACAACACTAAGTATTGCCACAACCCATATTGCTGGAGAAGTACTTGAAAATTTTCCAGTAAATATTTTTATTAAAGCGTAAGAAACAAATGCCAAAGCAATACCATTACTGATACTATAAGTTAATGGCATAGCAATCATGGCTAAAATTGCTGGAGCTGACTCTGAAATATCATTCCATTCTATGTCGGTAATATTTCTAATAAATAAAACAGAGACAAAGAGTAAAGCCGCACCATCAATTTGTTTAGGCAAACTAGTTGCAAGAGGCGCAAAAAATATACATGCCAAAAATAATATACCTATAACAAGGGAAGTCATTCCAGTTTTACCACCAGCTTTTACACCAGCCCCTGACTCAACATAACTAGTAACAGTTGTCGTTCCCATCATGGCACCTGCAACAGTCCCAACGCTGTCAGACAACATTGCTTTATTAATGTCTTCAACTTTTCCTTGTTTATCAACTTTACCTGCAACGTTTGCAACAGAAGTTAATGTTCCAGCTGTATCGAAGAAATCTATGAATAATAAAGTAAATATTACTGTAGACATTCCAGCAGTCATGGCAGCAGACAAGTCAAATTCAAAAAGGTATGTCATTGGAGGCGGCGCACTTGCTAAACCATTAAATTTAGCTAGACCGGTTGCCCAAGCAATAACACTGAAAAACAAAATACCTATAATGATATTTCCTTTTACATTCATTTTCTCAAGTACAATAATTGCAATAAATGTTGCGCATCCAAGAAGCACTAATGGGTCACTTAAATTTCCAAGTTGTACTAGTGTTACAGGATTATCAACCACAACTTCCATAATTTGTAATCCAATAATTGCAAGAAACAATCCAATACCCGCACCAATTCCTAGTTTTAAACTTTTTGGAATTGAGTTAATTAACCAGGCTCTTATTGGTGTAAGTGAGATGATTAAGAACAAAACCCCCGCAACCAAAACTGCACCAAGAGCTTCTTGTGGCGTATAACCCATGCCAGCACAAACTCCAAAAGCAACAAATGCATTAATACCCATACCTGGGGCAAGTCCAATCGGCCAAGTTTTTCCATAAAAGGCCATTATGAAACAAGCTAATGCGGTGGCCAAAATAGTTGCTGTGTATACTGCGCCGAAATCAAAGAAACCTTTTTCAGGGCCGGCGAATTCACCTGATAAGATAAACGGATTTAAAAACATTATGTAAGCCATTGTGAGGAACGTTGTTGTTCCTGCAATTACTTCAGTTTTAAAATCAGTTTTATGTTTTTTATATTCAAAATATTTTTCAAGCATTTATCCTCCTATAAAATTGAAAAATATTTGATTCTTTCTTATATTGCCCGTCAAAACTAATTCTTATTAACAATTTTCAACCCACAAGTTTATATTTATGCCATAATTAGGTTGTTATTATAAAATTATGAAAAAAATTAAGATCTCAATTCTAAGTGTATTTATAATATTTTCTTTGTTGGGTTGTCAGACAATTAAGAAAAAAACTGACGCTATTGTTGAGAAGGAAAATAAAAAATTAAGTGCATTTATAGGTAAGTCCTCTCAAGATTTAAAAAGCAGCTTGGGCAGCCCAGATGAAGATTTCAAAAATGAAAAAGGAAATTTAGTTTTAGTTTATAACACCAAAAAATACGGAATCCCTTGCGAAAGAAGATTTGAAGTAAATTCAAAATTGATTGTTATTGGATTTGTATCTAACGGATGTTTTTGATTACCTGCGGAGAATTTATCTCCGCAAGTAAGGTATACTTATTTAATTTCAATAAGTTTTCTTTTTTTATGCTCTGGAACAATCCTTTCACAAGATATTGTTAAAAGACCATCTTTTAACTCAGCGCCATTTACTTTTACATCATCGGCTATAGTAAATGATCTAGCAAATTGTCTTTGAGAAATACCTTTGTGAATTATTTCTCCATCAGCATTATTATTTTCAGATTTATTAACTTGTTTAGTTCTTACAGTTAATAAATTATCTTCAAACTCAACTTCAACATCGTTTTTATTAAAACCAGCTAATGCAACTTCAATTGCATAATTATCCTTACCAGTTTTTCTGATGTTATAAGGTGGGTAATTTGACTGCATAGTCAAAGAACCATTACCAAGCATATTTTCGAATTGGTCAAACATATCGTCAAAACCAATTGAAAAAGGTCTTAGTGAGTTGAATATAGATAAATCCTTACTTGTCATAATATCCTCCTTTGTTAAGCAAGTTTATTTATTGTTAGCCCCATTAGGCGACCAACATTGTTTATATGGGAGTTATTTATTTTTTTTCAAGATATCAAATTTTAATTTTTTTAGAGATCTTTAAAATAAATGCGTAGTCAAAAGCTATTTCTTCAATGGCACCATCTCTACCTGACTTACCTCCATGACCTGCATTCATTTCAGTTTTTAACAAAAGCAAATTATTATCAGTTTTTAAATCTCTAAGTTTGGCTGTAAATTTTGCTGGTTCATCGAATAGCACTCTATTATCACTTAAGCTTGTAGTAATTAACATGTGAGGGTAATCCATTTTTTTAATATTATTATACGGAGCATAAGAATAGATGTAATCAAAATGGTCTTTTTTATCTTTTGCATTTCCGAATTCATCAAATTCTCCAACAGTAAGGGGCAAAGAATGATCCAAGTTAGTTGTTAATGAATCAACAAACGGCACAGCCATAACAATTCCAAGAAATAATTCTGGGGATTGATTAACTACTGCTCCCATTAATAAACCACCAGCTGATCCACCCATACCAACAATTTTTCCTTTCGATGAATATCCTTTTTCAATCAAAAACTTTGCTACGTGTATATAATCTTCGAATGTATTTTTTTTATTAAGAAGTTTTCCTTCTTTCCACCATTTCATTCCTTTTTCCATTCCCCCTCTAATATGTGCAGTTACCCAAATAATATCTCTGTCAATTAAACTCAATCTAGTTGAGGAAAAATCTGGAGTCATTGAACTTCCATATGACCCATAGCCATATAAAAGTAAATTTGCTGACCCATCAATTTTTGTTTTTTTGTGCCTGGTAATTGTAAGTGGAACTAATCTTCCATCATGAGAAGGGCATTCTAGTCTTTCGACTATATAGTCATCTGGATTATGACCAGATGGGATTTCTTGTTCTTTTACTAATTTTTTTTCTTTTGTTTTTAAATTGTATAAATAGGTTTTACCCGGTGTTTTTGGGGATGAATATGACAAGTAAACTAAGTCAGTATTTTTATTTCTTTGTATCAATGAAACACCGGGCACAATCACAGTTTCGTCAGTAAATTTTAATTCTTCCTCAATTCCTGTTTGTTTATTTCTTACAAATAATTTCCCCAATGCATTTGATTTTTCCCCTCTGATAATCCAATCATTTAAAAATATTAATCCTCCAATTAAAACCTCTTCTTTAGCAGCTATATAAATTTCCCATTTTTGATTAGATAAATCATCACATCTTTCAATTTTGAAATCTTCTGCATCATCATTAGTATGACAATAGAAATATCCATCCCAAGAATTGACTGAATAAATTACACCTTTTTTTCTCTTTTTAATTAATTTTGGTTTTGGATTTTTTTCTGTAACTTCAAAATAATATTGTTCAGACGTATTATGATCTGAAGTTGTAATAAAAAAATATTTTTCATCTGAACTCAAACTTATGCCTACAGTAAACGCCTCACTTTTCTCCTCAAAAATAAGCTCGTCATCTTCAATTGATGTTCCTATTTTATGTCTAAAGATTTTTCTTGGTCTATGAAATTCATCAAGCTTTGAATAAAAAAAATATTGGTCGTCCAAACTAAAAGTAATACTTCCACTTGTTTCTTCTATTTTTTCAGTGACCAATTTTTCTGTGGAAATATCTCTTATGTAAATTGTAAAGTATTCAGAGCCTTTTAAATCTAAAGAATAGCCCAAAAGTTTGTCATTATAACTTACCTCTAAGTCTCCAACACCAAAATATTCAGTTTTTAATTTTTCTTTTTCTTTATCACCATTCCAAATTTCTTCTATTCTGTTGTCATTAATTTTTTTTCTTAATTTTATTGAATAATTCCCTGTTGTTGTTGTTTTGGTCCAATATTCATATTCTTTGTCTTTAAATTTTAATGATTCATCATCTAACTTTATTCTACCTTTAATTTCATCAAATAAGATTTTCTGGCATTTTTTTGTGTTTTTTAAATTATGTTCGGTAAAATTGTTTTCTTCTTCAAGATATTTTCTTACTTCTGGAAGTAGCTTGGAACTATCTTTTAAAACTTCAAGAATATTATCCTGATGGATCCAACTATAATTATCTTCCCACGTCGTATTGTGACAAGATTTAAGCTCTGGTTTTTTTTTAAGTTGTGGTATTTTCATAAGATTAAAAATATATGAATATAATAATTTATACAGTGGTTATATTAACCATTTTTTATTTTCTACTACGTTTAATAACTAAAATTTCTTCTAGGAAAATTTCAAAAGGCCTAAGATTTCTAATTATAATAGGATTAATTGCTTTAGCTGTTTTGTTTGCTATTGGCGGAAAATTTTTATTAACCTTACCTCTTACTCTGGCAAGTTTAGCTTTATTAAAACTCAAAGGTTTATCTATTTTCCAGTTAATTTCTCTTTTTAGACTTATTCAAACGTTAAGAAGATCTGGTCGCTTTTCTTTTAACCAAACAGGATCCAATAATGTATCGTCTATATCAGTTTCAGAGGCATACAAAATTTTAAATTTGGACATGAATAAAAAAGTTACCAAAGAGGATGTTAATAAAGCATATATAAAAATCCAAAAAAAAATTCATCCTGACATTTCTCCTGAAACTTCAAGATTATCCTCAATTGTTAATGAGGCTAAAGATATTGTGCTAAACGATATCTCTTAAACAATAATTTTTAAAAATCTCTCAAAAATTTTTTGCGGATCAATTTTATCTTTACCTAAAGTATTATGTGTGACTGTGTTTTCTCCTTCTGGAATTATTGGAAACATTTTTGAGCTATAATTTCCATAAATTAAGGGAGTATCGGCCATTAAAGTAATCGTTTTAATACCTAAAGCTGAAGATAAATGACTAAAGCTTGAGTCATTACAAATGGATACATTACAATTCTTAATTAATGGTAAAATTTCACTTATGGTTAGATTATCTAATCGAGTACAAAAATTCTTAAATTTAGACTTTAAAATTTCATTTAATATTTCCTGTTCTTCATTTGCCTTACCTGTTGCAAGAAAAAATCTACAATCTTTCATATTTGATATTTTGTCAATTACACTTAAGAAAGTATCTGCAGGAATCCTTTTTGTAGGTCCAGAGCCACCTATGCCTAAGAGAATATTTGTAGTTTTTTTATTTATTTGAAATTTTTGTGCTGCTTTAGAAATTAAATCACTATCGATTTGCACCTCAGGATCTTCGTTGATGTCTAAATCTAAATTTTCTTTTAAAAACTTTTTGGGAGCCTCAATTATGTGTTGTTTATCTTTTGAAAACAATGGATATTGGTAAATTTGTGGAATACCAGATATCTTAGCAACCAAGTTAAATCTTAGAGATGAATTAAAAATAAAGATTTTATCAAATTTATATTTTTTTAAATCGTTTGCTAATTTAAAAATACCAAAAAAACCACCATGTCTATTATTTGTTTTATTATCTCTTTCTAGGGTAAGAATTTTATCAATATATTTTGTCTGGTGTAAATATTGATTGGCTTTAGAGTTTTCTTTTACCAATATACTAATTGGTGAATTAAATTTTTCGGACAAAGCCTTAATAAATGGCAAGAAAATTACGGTATCTCCAATACCCATTCTGTTCTGAACTGCTAATATTTTCATATAGTATTTATAAACTTTACTGAGTATATTTTTATATAAATTTTTATTATGACAAAAATAAGTGGAATTTTTGCTGCTTCAATGTCAGTGCTTAACAATGATTTAAGCCTGAATGTTGAAAAAACAATAACGCATGCTGAGAAGCTTATCGATCAAGGTTGTCATGGCACGGTAATCTTTGGCAGCACAGGTCAGTCTCAATTAATACCTATTTCAGAAAAAATTGACTTACTTAACAATCTCTCAAAAAGCAAATATCAAGATAAACATATAATTGGTACAGGTCTTAACTCTTTAGGTGAAACAATAAATTTTATGAGGATAGCAATTTCATTGAATCTAAATAAATTTTTAATTATGCCTCCCGCTTATTATAGTTATGGTGATACAGAGGTTTTGGATTTTTATTCTAGAATAATTAATTCAGTGCCAGATTGTAAAATTATTCTTTATAATTTTGAAAAACTAAGTGGTTATAAATTTAGTTTGAAGTGTGTAGAGACACTTGTTAATAAATTTCCAAAACAAATAGTTGGGGTAAAAGATAGCTCTTACAATTTATACGAAAATTTGAAACTTAAAAATTTTTCAATTTTACCTGGTTCAGAAATTAAATTGTTAAAAGGATTGGAATTAGGATGTTCTGGTATAATAACTGCAACATGCAACGTTACAGCAGAATTATCTAGGCAAGTTTATGATGATTTTTTTGCAGGAAAAAAACAATTATATAATGATAAGTTATGCGATGTGAGAATTGCCTTTGATAAATATAATCTAATTTCTGGTTTACATACTTTCTGTGCACAAAACGACAATATGTACAAAAATATTTTACCACCTTTAAGTCTCTTAAATCGAAATGATGAAGAGGAATTAATGAATAGATTAAAAGATTTAAAATTTTATAATAAACCAACCCTGGCAGCATAAAATGCAATTAGCAAGATTTCTTAACAAAGTTTTTAAAAAAGGTGGTTTTGTATTAACTGATGCTAATTCTAAAGACTATATTATTGGAGAACCAGACAATAACCCTATTAGACTAAAAATTTTAAATAAAAATCTTCATTATAAATTGTTATTTCATCCTGATTTATATTTTGGTGAAGCATATACCAATGGTGAAATTGTAATTGAAAACGGCACACTTACAGATTTTTTAGATCTTGCCTTAATGAATTTTGGAAGGGGAGATTTAAACTTTTTCAGTTATTTAATTAATAGATTAAGGGGATCATATAGATATTTAACTAACTTTAATTTTATTAAAAAATCCAAAATGAACGTATCTCACCATTATGATATTAAGGACGACTTGTATGACTTATTTTTAGATCCAAAAAGACAGTATTCTTGTGCATATTTTAAAAATGAGAATGACAGTTTGGAAACAGCTCAAAATAATAAAATTCAACACATAATTAAAAAATTAAATATAAAACCCAATCAAAAAGTTTTAGACATTGGATGTGGCTGGGGTTCACTTGCCATAGATATAGCCAAAAGTTCTCAATGTGAAGTAACTGGTATTACTTTATCAAAGAACCAACTTGATTATTGCACCCAAAAAGCTAAAGAATTGAATTTACAAAACCAAGTTAAGTTTAAACTAATGGACTATAGAGAGTTAAATGAAAAATTTGATAGAATTGTAAGTGTTGGGATGTTCGAACATGTTGGAAGGAAATTTTATAAAAAATTTTTCAAACAAATAGAAAAAATGTTGAAAGAAGATGGGGTTTCACTGATACACACTATTGGATCTGTAAATCCTCCAAGAGATCCTCATCCATGGATTACAAAATATATTTTTCCTGGTGGTTATACTCCAAGTTTAAGTGAAGTAACCAACCCTATTGAAAAAGCTGGCTTAATAGTAACAGATATTGAGGTTTTAAGGCTCCATTACGCACACACGTTGAGACATTGGAAAGAAAATTGCTTAAAAAATAAAGATAAAATTATCCAAATGTTTGATGAAAAATTTTTTAGAATGTGGGAGTTTTATCTTGCTGGTTGTGAAATGGCATTCAAGTGGGGAGATCAAGTTGTATATCAATTTCAACTTACTAAAAATTATAGTTCAACACCTGTGACTAGAGACTATATTTATCAATAAATTATTGATAGGGTCATTTCTTCATAGAAATGAAAAAAAAACAAAAAAAATCAAAAAAAAAGACAAAAACTAAAAAGAAAAATAAACCTACCAAAGTTAAAAGAAAAATAAATAAAATTAGAAAAAGCTCAAAAAAACAAAGAAAAAATAAGTTAATTAAAAAAAAGAAAAAAAATAAGTCTAAAAAACCAAAAAAACTCAATTACCAACCAAAAATAAAAAAAAAACAGAAAGATAGCCTAGTCTTAAAACTAGTTAAATTTCAATTATCTCTCAAACCTCAATTTAATTTCAAATTTAATTTTGGTTTGGAAAAAAGCATTCAGAGTTTTTTTGACAAGATTTCAGAGACAATTTCTAATTACAAGGTGTTAAAAACCTTTGAAAAAAGAAGAATAAAAATAGAAAAAATTGAAAGAGAAAGAAAAGAAAAAATCGAAGAAGCAGAGAAGAAAAAAGAAGAAGAAAATTTAAAATTAAAGCTGAGGGAGCAAACGCTAAGAGAAGAGGAAAGATTAGAAAAACAGAGAACGAAAGATATAAAATTGTTTTTAAGAAAAGAACAAGCGCTTTTAAGAATCGAACAAGCAGAAAAGCAAAAACAATTTTTAAAACAATTAAGATTAGATAAACAAATTGAAAAATTCAGAATAAGAGAAGTTAAAGAATTAGAAAAACTTGAGAAAATTTCCCTAAAAGAAAAAAGAGAAGATTATTCTGGGCTACAAGAGAGAATCAACAAACTTAAAGAAAAATACAGATTACTCAGAGATCAAAAAATCAAAGAAAGAGTTGAGGCGCTAGGTGTTAAACTTCAAGGTGACGAAGACAGAGAAACCTTATTAGAAAAAGAAAAAGAATATACATTAGCAAGACAAAAAGTTGAATTTGCACTTGAGAGCTTTTATAGAAGCGCAAGTAGTTTAGTATTTCAACTCAATAAAAGACATATTACCCGAGATATGTCTATTTTTCGATGCATAGATAGACGATTTGAAACTGGAGAGGTTTTTATTAAATGGGATGAGTCATCAGATGATGAGTGGTTATTATTAATCTATATCAAAAATAATTCTCCAGATGAAGGAATTGTCATTGAGGATAAAACAAACCCTGAAAAAAATTTTTCCCATGAGTTTAGAAATGTGGACATCTTTAAAGCTTCAGACACCATGGTAGACTCTTTAACACAGCTCATTGCAAGGAAAAGAGCCAAAAATAATAATTAAACATTTATATTTAATTAGATATTATCTTATATGATTTTAGGATCTGCCTTTTTAATAATCTTATATTTAATTTTTAGATACATAATTGCGTGGATCACATATTATAATAATTTAGACCCAAGACTCGGTGAAAGCACGTGGCGATTTACATATGATTATCCAGTAGTCGGTGAGAGAGATATTTCTGATTTGGATGATAAGGAATTTGTTAGATTAAGAAGAAAAAAAAATAAAATTATATTACTAATGTACTCAATAGTCTTGGTAATGTTTGTATCCTCCATGTCTTTATTAAGTAAATTTTTATTATTTTTCACAAGTTAGATTTTTTTAGTTGCTTTTTATTTTTTAAGTAAAGAAAAAAGGCTACTATTTCATATACAACTGAAAATATATTAAAGATGATTGGTAATTTAAAAAATTTATAGAGAAATTTATATTTGGGCATTTTTTTCCATAATAATAAAAATGCCTCTGCACCTCCTAAAACTTTCTCACCATCTTTGATATGAAGCCTTCTTAAAAGTTGTTTACTGTCTTTAGAAGTTTCTTTTTCAGCCAACTCATTATCTGTAATATCAACCCAATCGATTTCTTCTATTTTTTCTTTTTTATAAAGATCAATTTCGGCCTTACAAATTTTACAAGAATTATTAAAATAAACTTTCATAATAAGTGAATTTATTACTAATTTGTCTCAGATATGTACATGCGTAAAATACTCTAGTTGAAAATTTCATGAAACAATCTATTTAATGTCTCATATGAGTAATTTCTTTGAAAAATCTGATGTATCTAGAAAAGAGGCTGAAAGTATTATTTCTGACACTTTGCAAAAATGTGATGATGGCGAATTGTATCTGGAAAATTCAAAATCTGAGTCGATATTATTAGATGATAATAAAATAAAAAATTCCAGCTATAATTCAGATTTAGGATTTGGTTTTAGAGCTATATCTGATGAAGTGGTCGCTTATTCACATTCTAATGAGATTTCTAAGAACTCTTTAAAACAATCTTCAGAAAATTTAAAGTCAACTTTAAAATCTGTCAAAGGCACTTACAATCATGAAATTCCTAAATCAAATAAAAAGTATTATGACAATATTAATCCTATTGAGCAAAAATCTCTTAATGAAAAAATTAAAATATTGAACGATGTAAATGATTATTTACGTTCTAAAGGTAATAAGGTTAAACAAGTTACAGCTAATTTTTTGGGAGAGCAAAAGTCTGTAGAAATAATTAGATCTGGTGGAGAGACTTTGTCAGATGTCCGTCCTTTAGTAAGATTTAATGTGTCAGTTATGGTGGAGAAAGATGGCAGAAAAGAAACAGGCGTATATGGTGTTGGTGGAAGACAATCTTACGACTCATATTTAAAAGATGAAAATTGGAAAAGTGTTTGTGACGAAGCTTTAAGGATAGCATCAGTAAATTTAGAGAGTAAACCCGCGCCAGCAGGCGAGATGAAGGTTGTACTCGGACCTGGGTGGCCAGCAATATTAATTCACGAGGCTGTTGGTCATGGTTTAGAGGGAGATTTCAATAGAAAGAAAACTTCAGCATTTCATAATCTGATGGGCCAAAAAGTTGCAAGTGAAGGAGTTACAATTATTGACGACGGTACCATTGATAATAGAAGAGGCAGTCTTACAATTGACGATGAGGGGACGCCGACAGAAAAAACTGTTTTAATTGAAAATGGAATTTTAAAAAATTTCATGCAAGACAGGCTCAATGCACGTTTGATGAAAACAAGATCTACTGGTAGCGGAAGAAGAGAAAACTATAGACATATAGTTCTACCAAGAATGAGAAATACTATGATGCTAAGCGGTAAGCAAACCCAAGAAGAAATGATTAAGGCAGTCGACAAAGGTATTTTCGCAGTAAGTTTTGGTGGTGGACAAGTTGATATTACATCTGGAAAATTTGTATTTAATTGCACTGAAGCTTATGAAATTGTTAATGGCAAAATTGGATCACCAATTAAGGGTGCAACATTAATTGGAGATGGTCCCTCAATTTTAAAAGAAGTTTCTATGGTAGGTAATGATATGATGATGGACCCTGGAATTGGAACATGTGGTAAAGCTGGACAGGGTGTCCCTGTAGGTGTAGCGCAGCCATCTATATTAATAAATAAGATGACTGTGGGTGGTACGAAACTTTAAATGGTTAAAGATCAAGAATTTTTAGAAACAAAAGCATCATATTGTTTAGGTTTAGCAAAGAAATTAGGTGCAACAGACTCAAGTGTGATTGTAAAGAACTCAATTTCTGAAACTGTAAATTTTAGAAATAAAAAATTAGATGAGTCTAATAGATCAGATGATCTAGGCTTAAGCATCACTACGTATATTGGTAAAAAAAAATCATCAATATCTTCCTCTAATTTGCTTAATGACAATTTAAATATTTTGATTGAAAAATGTATTGAAACTACAAAAAATACACCTGAGGATGAATTTAATTGTTTACCGGACAGAGATTTACTTGCAAAAGAGGTTAAAGACCTAAATCTTTATGATGAAACTCATATAGAAAATAATAAAAAAATAGATTATCTAAAAAAATTAGAGGCTGCAGCTTCCAAAGATAAAAAAATTGTTAATACTGAGTCTAGTTTTACTCAAAATAAATCTAATTTTGTTTTAGCTAACAGCGAAGGTTTTTGTGATGGTTACAAAACATCTTCATTTACAGCATCAAGTGTAACAGTTGCAAAAGATGAAAAAAGCATGGAAAGAGATTATGAATATTCTAGTAAATGTTTTCTTAAAGACCTAGATGATGCAGATGAATTAGGCAATTTAGCTGCTAATCAAACCATTAGAAAATTAAGTCCAAAAAAAATTGGGAGTGAGAAAATTGCTATAATTTTTGATAAAAGAATAGCTAAGGGAGTATTAAGTATCTTTGCAAGTGCTATTTCCTCATCAGCAATATCAAGAGGAACTTCTTTTTTAAAGGATAAAGTTAATCAAAAAATATTCTCAGATAAAATTAATGTATTTGACAAACCTGATATGCTCAAAGGATTAGGCTCAAGAAATTTTGATAGTGAAGGGGTAAAAACCGACACACTTAAATTAGTGGATCAAGGAATTTTGAAACATTATCTCATTGATACTTACAACGGAAAAAAATTAAATCTTAAATCAAATGGAAGATGTGGAGGAACAAGTAATCTTTATTTTGAAAATGGAAATATTAGTTTTAAAGATTTACTGAATTCAAATTCAAAAAGTCTTTATATTACAGAAACCATAGGACATGGAAGTAATATTGTGACTGGAGATTATTCAGTTGGAGCAACCGGGTTCTTGATTGAAAATGGTGAGTTTAAATATCCAATAAATGAAATTACTATAGCAGGTAATTTTAAAGACATGTTTCAAAATATTACCTTAGCAAATGATTTGGAGTTCAAATATGCAACTAACTCACCAACCATGTTAATAGAGGGAATGGTTGTTGCTGGTAAATGAGTGAATTTTGTATAATTGGTTCTGGAATATCTGGATCCACAATTGCAAATCTTCTTAATAAAAAATATTCAGTAATTTTATTCGATAAAGCAAGGGGTCCTGGGGGTCGTGCATCTTTTAAAAGAATAAAAGGCAAAACAGGTTTTGATCATGGTACTCAGTATATTTCACCAAAAACTAAGGAATTTAAAAAATTTACTAAAGATTTAATAAAAAAAAGAATTTTAAAAGTATGGAGAGGCAAACATGTTTTTCTTAATTCCAAAAAAAAAGAGGATAAAAAACATTTAAAAGTAATTGGTAAAAATGGAAATAATGATATTAGCAAACATTTGCTAAAGAAAATTAATTGCAACTATCACAGTGAATTAAAAAAAATCTATTATAAAAATAAACTCTGGTATTTGTTATTTAATGATGGAAAATTGAGATCCTTTAAAAACCTAATTTTGACTTGTCCTTTTCCACAATTAAAGAAGCTTTCTAAAAAATTCATAAATAATTCTTTTTTAAGTAAATCAATAAAAATGGACGCAAATATTACTACCATGATCGCTATAAAAAAGAGTAAGAATTCAAAAAGTAGCTATCTTTTTGAAGACTCAATTCTTGGTTGGGCTGGAAATGAAAACTCAAAAAAAAGGTTTAAATCAAAATATGATTTATGGACCCTTCAAAGTACTTTTGATTGGGCAAATAAAAAAATTAATAAAAACAAGAATAACAAAAAAGAAAATTCAAAAATTATGATTGATAAATTTTTTAAACTTTCAAACATCAAAAAAACAAAAATTTATTATTCACTTAATCACGGTTGGCGATACTCTTCAAATTCGAGACCATTTAAAATTAAGAGTTATTGGGATCCTAGGAAAAGATTGGGTGTTTGTGCCGATTGGTTTGTAGGACCTAGATTAGAGTCGGGATGGATTAGTGCACATGATTTATTTAAAAAAATCTTAAAATAAATTAATTGAAATTTTTTAATTTATATTCCCAATTACCCATTCTTGAATAGGATACTTTTAATATCATTAAATTTTTACGATCATACCAAATATCAAAATTTAATCTTTTATCTTTCGGTATACTCATGTCTTTAGACTTCAGTGTAAAATGATCAACATCATAAACTTTTCCGTAAAGATCTATTTTTTCTTTACCTAAAAAAGTTACCACTTGATTCTTAATACTTCCTGAGACAGGACTTATTTGAGAACTCGCTTGTAAAATTTTGTGATTCCACCAATTTCCAATCACGTTTTCAGCCGAGGCTTCTCCATTATATGAAGAGCCTTTGATATTAAATTTTTTAGTTTTTTGATTAAATGTTAAATCAACAAACTTCTTTTTGTCGTTTTGTAAAGTTTTAGAATTATAAGAAACTAATTGATCTTTGAAATATTTTTCCTCGCTATAACCCTCAACTTGGAAAACTGTTGCTCCCAAAAGTTTAACTACAAACTTAATTTGATTAGTAACAATAGTTTCTGATCCATTCCTATTGAAAAAATAATGATTATAGCCAATAAGCTCACCATTTCGAAAAATCTCCATCTCAATTTTGTTGTATTTAATGTAATGTCCAATATGAGCGATTGAATTTGCTGGATAAATAAAAAGAAATAAAATGACTATAATTTTTTTCATTTAACAACTAGTTTAATAGACTTTATTAACAATAGAAATAACTTATTAAAATGTTTTTAAAAATTAAGAAAATACCAAGGGTCAATTGGAGTTCAGATAAGCCCTATAATTTTAAACCAAAATTCTCTACATTCTTTTTTTTATGTTTTGGCTTGATGTTATTTGGTCTTGGAGAGGGTTTGTTAATTGTATCTTTTACTGGTGCTTCTCCATGGAGTGTTTTAGCTCAAGGTATTTCTTTAAATGTTAATTTGAGTATAGGAACAATAACATTTTTGATAAGTGTTGCAGTTTTAATTTTGTGGATACCACTTGGTCAAAAACCAGGGATGGGAACAATACTTAATGCAATCATTATTGCGATGATGATTGATCTTTGCATAAAATTTGTTCCAACCCCATCTAATTACTTTTATCAATTAATTCTGGCAATAATTTCAGTAATAACTGTTGGGATTGGTGGAGGTATTTATCTAGTATCTAATCTTGGAGCTGGACCAAGAGATGGTTTGATGATTGGTCTCCAAAAAAAAACAAATTTACCAGTTGCTGCCGTAAGAGCATTCTTAGAAATTTCTGTTGTAAGTATTGGATGGTACTTAGGTGGAACTGTGGGAGTAGGAACTTTATTATTTGCTTTTGGAATTGGTCCTTGTGTTGCCTTAGGCCTGTATTTAGTTGATAAAACTTTCGATTAGGCTGCAGCGCCTGATTTTTCACTTCTCTTTCTCTCATGTGGATCGAGAATGGCTTTTCTTAGTCTACAAGAGTCTGGAGTGATTTCTAAAGCCTCATCAGTATTTAACATGCTTAATTGCTCTGCGATGGACATTTTTCTTACTGGTGTTAGAACGACATTTTCATCTGTACCTTGTGTTCTCATATTAGTTAATTTTTTACCCTTCATAACATTAATAATCATATCTCCAGGTTTAGGAGATAATCCCACAATCATACCTGGATAAACAGGATCATTATGAGTTACAAACATCTCTCCTCTAGCCTGTAAATTAAATATTGCAAATGCAACTGCTTTTCCTTGTTCCATTGAAATAAGTGCACCATTTCTTCTACCCTCCATTTCACCCTCAAATGGTCCATACGCATGAAAAATTCTGTTTATTACGCCATTACCTTTTGTAAGTGTTAGAAACCGGCTTGTGTATCCCATTAATCCTCTTGTTGGTGCATGAAAGATTAATCTTTTTTTATTTTTACCAGTATCTTTTAATTCTATTAATTTGCCTTTTCTTCTATTCATGGAGTCAATAATTTTTGATGAATGTTCTTCATCTAGGTCCATAGTTATTTCTTCTATTGGCTCAAGTTTGCTACCATTTTCATCTTTTTTATAGAGAACTTTTGGGGGACTAACTGTCATTTCAAAACCTTCTCTTCTCATCTGAGTGAGTAAAATTTCTAACATTAATTCACCTCGACCGCTTACAACAAAAGAATCATTACCTTCATTTTCTGCGAAAGTAATTCCAACATTATTCTGTGCTTCTTGAAGCAACCTATCCCTTATTTGAGTGCTTGTAAGTTTTTTACCCTCAGTTCCTGCAAGAGGAGATGTGTTTACAGTAATGGTAATAGACATTGTTGGTGGATCGATTGGAGTAGCCTTTATAGGATCATTCACCTCAAGATCACAAATTGTGTCAGCAACATTTGCTTTTTCTAAACCAGCGACAACTACAATGTCTCCCGCCTCACCGATTTCGATTGGTACTTTTTTGGTACCCTCATATCTAAAAATTTTAGTAAGTCTTCCTTCATCTACTTTTTCACCCTTTAAATTTATTGCCTTGATCGATTGATTAGCTTTTGCAGTTCCTTGAGCAATTCTTCCGACTAAGCTTCTACCTAAGAAATTGTCTGCATAAAGAAGAGTAGACAGCATTGCAAAAGGTTTTGTTTTATCAAGTTCAGCAGGTTTTACATGATCAATAATTTGATCTAATAAAGGATTTAAATTTTCCCTTGGACCATCAATTTCCTTATCAGCCCAACCAGATCTTCCACTTGCATATAAAACAGGAAAGTCTAGTTGATCTTCATTTGCATCTAAACTTACAAATAAATCAAAAGTCTCATCTAAAACTTCATTAGCTCTTTGATCTGATTTGTCTAATTTATTGATTACAACAATTGGTTTTAAACCTTGTTTTAGAGCTTTAGAAAGCACAAATTTTGTTTGAGGCATAACTCCTTCAGCAGAATCAATTAAGAGCAATGCACCATCTGCCATACTTAAAACTCTTTCAACCTCTGCTGCAAAATCTCGGTGACCTGGTGTATCAATAATATTTATTCTCGAATCTTTCCAATTAATTGAAGCAGGTTTTGCTAAAATTGTTATTCCTCTTTCTTTCTCAAGTTCACCTGAATCCATTAATCTTTCGTCAACGACCTCATTTTCCCTAAACGAACCGCTCTGCTTCATTAGATTATCAATTAAGGTAGTTTTTCCGTGATCAACGTGTGCGATTATGGTGATGTTTCTAATATCTTTGCTCATAAATCCTGGCTCTTATACCTTAAAATTTTTTTTTGAAAACTTTAAAAAAACCAATAAATATTGGGATTTTGATAAAAAAATGTCGTTATTTTGTTTTTTTTGCCTTTTCTCTTTTTAATCTTCTTTTTTCTTTTAGAGTAAATTTTGGTTTTTTATTAAGACTTGAATCCTTGAACGATTTCCCGCTGTATCTTTTTGACATTAAATTATTTTAATATTTCTAAAAAAAAAGGCCATCAAAAGATGGCCTTTAAATTCTTTATATTTGAAATTGGGTTACATTCCCATTCCACCCATTCCTCCCATGCCGCCCATGCCGCCCATTCCTCCAGGCATACCAGCAGGAGCCGCATCTTTTTCCTCAGGTTTATCAGCTATCATAGCCTCCGTTGTCACCAATAATCCTGAGATAGATGCTGCGTCTTGTAAAGCAGTTCTAACAACTTTCACAGGATCAATGATACCTTTAGCGAACATATCACAATACTCCTCGTTTTGTGCATCATATCCATGTGTCTTTTTATTTTGTTCTAAAAGTTTGCCTACAACTACTGATCCATCCACACCAGCATTTTTTGTAATTTGTCTTATAGGAGCTTCTAATGCTCTTCTCACTAAATCAACACCAGCTTTTTGGTCTTCACCTTTAGCTTTAACTTTTTCAAGTTCTTGAGCAGCATACAATAATGCACAACCACCACCTGTTACAATACCTTCTTCAACAGCAGCCCTTGTTGCATTTAAAGCATCCTCAACTCTATCTTTTCTTTCTTTAACTTCAACTTCTGTTGCACCACCAACTTTAATTACTGCAACACCACCAGCTAATTTTGCTAATCTCTCTTGTAGTTTTTCCTTGTCGTAGTCTGAAGTTGTTTCATCAATTTGTTGTTTGATTGAAGAACATCTAGCTTCTATATCTGATTTTTTACCTGAACCATTCACTATAGTGCTGTTATCTTTATCAACCTTAATTTTTTTACATGAACCAAGATCTTCAAGTTTAACATTTTCAAGTTTAATTCCTAAGTCCTCAGAAATAACTGAACCACCAGTAAGAATTGCAATGTCCTCAAGCATAGCTTTTCTTCTGTCACCAAATCCTGGTGCTTTTACAGCCACAACTTTTAAACCACCTCTTAATTTATTTACTACTAGAGTTGCTAATGCTTCACCCTCAACATCTTCAGAAATAATCATTAATGGTCTTCCAGCTTGAACAACTGCCTCTAAAAGAGGAACCATTGGTTGTAGATTTGTTAATTTTTTTTCGTGTAATAGAATAAAAGGATTTTCTAATTCAGTTGTCATCTTATCACTATTCGTAATAAAGTATGGAGACAAATATCCTCTATCAAATTGCATACCCTCAACAACATCTAATTCTGTTTCAATTCCTTTGTTTTCCTCAACCGTGATAACACCCTCGTTACCAACTTTTTGCATTGCTTTCGAAATCATAGTACCAATTTCTTTATCACCGTTCGCTGAAATTGTTCCAACTTGAGCAATCTCATCACTATCTTTTACTTTCTTAGCTGAAGATACTAGATTTTGTTTCACTACATCCACTGCAGCATCAATTCCTCTTTTTACATCCATAGGGTTCATACCCGCAGTAACATATTTTACACCTTCTTTTACGATAGCTTGTGCGAGAATAGTTGCTGTAGTTGTTCCATCACCAGCTTCATCATTTGTTTTGCTAGCAACTTCTTTAACCATTTGAGCGCCCATGTTTTCAAATTTATCTTCGAGATCAATTTCTTTAGCAACAGAAACACCATCTTTTGTAATTCTTGGAGCACCATAAGATTTGTCCATAACCACATTTCTTCCTTTTGGTCCAAGTGTTACTTTAACTGTATCAGCTAAGATATTAACGCCTCTAATCATTGCTGCTCTTGCTTCTGCATCAAATTTTACTACTTTTGCCATTTTATTTTCTCCTTTAAATTAAATTATTTGCTTGAAATTCCCATAATGTCAGACTCTTTCATTATGCTGTATTCTTTGCCATCAATTTTAACTTCAGTTCCTGACCATTTGCCAAATAAAACTTTATCTCCAACTTTTACATCCATTGGTATTATTTTGCCGTCCTCAGTTTTTGCGCCACCACCAACTGCAACTACTTTGCCTTCTTGAGGTTTTTCCTGAGCTGTATCAGGTATGATTATTCCACCAGCAGTTTTTTCACTGCTATCTAAAACTTCTATTAAAACTCTATCGTGTAACGGTCTAAATTTCATAAATTCTCCTTATTAATATGGTCTTCATATAGAGATTGACCTTACTATTTCAAGATATACTTAAAAATTAGTTACTTAAAAAATAAAGGAATTTGAGGGTTTTATGGTTTATAGATTAATTTGATGACTAAAAATTTAGATAATGAGGGCCTAAGTTCTATCGCAGACAATTATCAGCTATTTTATATTGATTTATGGGGAGTGGTCCATAATGGGGTTACGCTTCACCTTGAAGCAATAAAAGCTCTTAAAGAAATCAATAAAAAAAAAAAGAACTATATTTTACTCACAAATGCACCCAGACCTAACCATGCAGTTAAATCTTTTTTAGAAAAACTAGGCATGGAAAAAGAAATTAGAGACCATGTTTTTACCTCTGGTGAGGCAGCTCTCATTTATTTAAAGAAAAATTTGATTAATAAAAATTTTTTTCACGTTGGTCCACCAAGAGATTTTGATTTATTTAAAGAATTTAAAAAAATGAAATTAGATAATTTAGAAAAAAGCGAATATATTTTATGCACTGGATTGTTTGATGATCATAATGAGGACTTAAATTTTTATAAAGATCTGTTTGAAAAAAATATAAAAAAAAAGATGATTTGCACAAATCCTGATCTAATTGTAGACAGAGGAAACACCAGAGAATTTTGTGCTGGTTCCGTTGCGATGGTTTTTGAAAAAATGGGTGGAGAAGTTATTTACTTTGGAAAACCTTATCCTGAAGTTTATAATCAATCTATCGATAACAAAAATAAGAAAATTCTCTCCATAGGTGATAATTTGAATACTGACATAAAAGGAGCGAACCTCTTAAATTATGACTCTTTAATAATTTCAAATGGAATTCATAAGGATGAGATTAAAGAAAAAGGAATTGAAAAAGTTGCAAAATCTTACGAAGCAATTTGTAATTATATTCAATCAGAATTGAAATGGTAGAATCAAAGAAAATATATAAAAATTTTAATATCAATCCAAGATACAAAAACTCAATTATATTGATTGGTAACTTTGATGGAGTTCACAAAGGACATCAAAAATTATTCTCATTAGCTAAGAAATATAAAAAAAAATATTCCTCAAAAATTGGTGTGTTGACTTTTGAACCAATGCCCAAAATGTTTTTTAATAAGAATTTAGATAATTTTAGAATTTCTAATTTGCAGCAAAAAATTGATAATCTTAAAAATCTTAATGTGGATTTTTTGATAATAAAAAGGTTTGATCGAAAATTCTCAAAAATAAGATCTATAACTTTCATTAAAGAAATATTAGGTAAAAAGTTAAAACCAAAATTCATTTTTGTAAGCAATAATTTTAGATTTGGAAATAAAAGAGAAGGTAATGTTAGACAGTTAATTAATTTTGAGAGAATATGTGGTTATAAGGTAGTTAAACCAAAACCATTGTTAACCAATAATAAAATAGCATCTTCATCGCTGGTTAGAAAACTTTTACAAAAAGGAAAATTAGAGAAAGCCAATAAAATTCTAAATAGAAATTGGTCAATTGTTGGAAAGGTTCAAAAAGGAAGACAGCTAGGAAAAAAAATTGGTTTCCCAACAGCAAACATTGATATCAAAGACTATATTTTAGCCTGCCCAGGTGTATATGCAGTAAAAGCAAAAAGATATGGCAAAAACAATTACATAAAAGGGATTGCAAATTTAGGCTATCGACCAACATTTAATGGAAAAAAAATATTATTGGAAGTTCATTTATTTAATTTTTCTGGAAATCTTTATAATAAGTATTTAACAGTAGAATTTAAAAAATTTATTAGAAAAGAAAAAAAATTTAAAAATGTCGACCAACTTAGAAAACAAATTAAAACTGACTTATTAATAGCAAAAAAATAAAATGAGCAAATCTCAAATAAATCTTCCTAAAACCGCTTTTTCAATGAAAGCAAATTTGCCAACACGAGAACCTGAAATTTTAAAACTCTGGCAAAACATAAATCTTTATGATGAATTAAGAAAATCGAGAAAAGGAGAAGAAAAATTTGTCCTTCACGATGGTCCTCCATATGCGAATGGTAATATACATATGGGGACAGCTTTAAATAAAATTTTAAAAGATATAATTGTGAGATTTCATCAAATGGATGGAAAAGATTCTGTCTACGTTCCAGGGTGGGATTGTCATGGATTGCCAATAGAATGGAAAATCGAAGAACAATACAAAAAAAATAAAAAAAATAAAAATGAAGTTCCAATCGTTGAGTTTAGAAAAGAATGTAGAGCCTTTGCAGAAAAATGGATAGATATTCATAAAGATCAATTTAAAAGGTTAGGAGTTGTAGGAGATTGGGATAATTATTACTCTACAATGAGTTTTGATGCTGAAGCTCAAATAGTAAGAGAACTAGGTAAATTTTTAAAAGAGGGAAGTTTGTATAGAGGCTTTAAACCTGTTTTATGGTCTACTGTTGAAAAAACAGCTTTAGCTGATGCAGAAGTCGAGTACCAAGATCATAGGTCAGATACTATCTATGCATCTTTTCCAGTTAAATCATCAAATATAAAAGAATTAAACGATAGTGAAATAGTAATTTGGACAACTACTCCATGGACTATTCCAGCTAACAAAGCCTTGGCTTACAATGAAAGCCTAGATTATTTATTAATTGAAATAAATGACGATGGAGACTTTAAAAATAAAAAAATTGTTATTGCAGATGCATTAATAGATACAGTTGTAAAAGATACGAAAATTCAAAGTTTCAAAAAATTAAAAAATTTCAAAGGTAGAGATTTAAAAGGAACAATATGCAATCATCCTTTTTTAAAACTTGGTTATGAATATGACATACCTATGCTAGAAGCACGTTTTGTTACCACAGAACAAGGTACAGGAATTGTTCATTGTGCGCCAAGTCATGGTCCTGATGATTTTAATTTGTGTATGAATAATGGAATTAAAGCGATTGAAACAGTTGATGGCGATGGAAGATATACAGAAAATGTAGCCCTTTTTGAAGGGATGCATATTTTTAAATCTAATTCAATTGTGATTGAAAGATTAAAAGACCAAAAAAAATTATTATCGAGCGGTGAACTTGTTCACTCTTATCCTCATTCATGGAGGTCCAAAGCACCATTAGTTCATAGAGCAACTCCTCAATGGTTTATTTCTATGGATAGTCATAAACTTAGAAATAAAGCTTTAAAAGCAATCGATGAAACAACTTTCTATCCTAGCAAAGGAAAAGAGAGATTAAAATCGATGATTGAGACAAGGCCCGACTGGTGTGTTTCAAGACAAAGAGTATGGGGAGTTCCATTACCTATTTTTATTAAAAAAAAGACAGGTGAAATCTTGGTCGATGATGAGGTCTTTAATAATATTGCAAAAATTTATGAAAAAGAGGGATCTGATTGCTGGTTTTCGGATGATCCACAAAAATTTCTAGGAAAAAAATATAAGGCTGAGGATTTTGAAAAGTTAAGTGATATCGTAGAGGTATGGTTTGATAGTGGATCTACACACTCATTTGTATTAGAAAAAAGAAAAGATTTAAAGTGGCCTGCATCTATGTATCTCGAAGGATCTGATCAACACAGGGGCTGGTTTCATTCGTCTCTTTTAGAGTCTTGTGGAACAAGAGATCGTGCACCTTTTGAGTCTATTCTTTCTCATGGTTTTGTAGTTGACGGTAAAGGTTTGAAAATGTCGAAATCTTTAGGAAACGTAATTGCACCTGAAGATATCCTAAAAAAATATGGAGCTGATATTCTTAGAATTTGGGTTGCTTCCTCAAATTATGCTGAAGATCTTCGAATAGACTATTCAATATTAGATCAGCATGCTGAATCTTATAGAAAAATAAGAAATACATTTAGATATTTGCTTGGAAATCTTAATGATAATTTTGAGCAAATAGATTTAGAAAAAATTGAAATTGAGAATTTACCTGAATTAGAGCAATTTATGCTCCATAAAATTTACAATTTGAATTCTAAATTTAACAAGTATTTCAAAGATTATGATTTCCATAATTTGTATAAAGAATTATTGAATTTTTGCACCGTAGATCTATCCGCTTTTTATTTTGATATAAGAAAAGATACTTTGTACTGTGATCCAATAAATTCTGAAAAAAGAAAATCTACTCTTATATTGTTAAATGTTATTCTTAACTCTTTGTTAAAATGGTTTGCACCAATATTATCTTTCACAACTGAGGAGATTTATCAACTTATTTCAAAAAACAAAAAAAGTATTCATCTTGAAAAATTTTTAAATTTTCCTAAAAAATTTGAAAATTCTCAGCTAAATTTAAAATGGGAACAATTAATTAAAATTAGAGATATCTGCAATCTTAGTATTGAACAAAAAAGAGCAAGTAAAGATATTGGCTCTAGTTTAGAAGCGGCATTAATTGTAAAATTGAATAATGAGAACCAGGAACTTTTAAAAAATATTGATCTTTCAGAACTTTGCATAACCTCTTCTGTTAAAATTGAAAACAGTAATACAAATGAAATTCTTGTGGTAGCAAATAAAGCGGAAGGTGAAAAATGTCAAATTTGTTGGAAAATTAGAAGTGCACCATGCGAAAGACCAAATTGTAAATAAAATGTTTAAAAAACATTTATTAGATTTTTCTATAATTATTTTTATCTTTTTATTGGACAGATTTAGTAAATTATTAATTATTGGTTCACCAGAAACTTATGAGCAATCTGGTTTGAGTGTTACATCTTTCTTAAATTTTAATCTGATTTGGAATGAAGGAATTGCTTTTGGTCTATTTTCTTTTGATAATAAATTTTATTATAATTCACTAACTTTTTTGATCTGTTTAATCACTATAATTATTATTTGGCTGATGCTTAAATCTCAAGGATTTGAAAGGTTTAGCTTTTTAATGATTGTGGGAGGTTCACTGGGTAATATTTTTGACCGAATTTTTTATTCTGCTGTACCTGACTTTATAGATATACATATAAATAATTTTCATTGGTTTATATTTAATCTTGCTGATATATTTATTACTTTAGGAATTTTATTTTTAATAAGTACTGAAATTTTGGGTAGCAAAAAAAAAAATGAAAACGATTAGTAATATCTTTATAATTTTTACAATAAGCTTATTTTTACTTTCTTGTTCTGATACTCTAAAAGGGTTTAAGCTCAAAAAAAAATCAACATCAGGTGATGAGTTTTTGATACAAAAAAAAGATCCACTTGTTTTACCACCTGATTTTTCAAAATTACCAAATCCAGATGAAGAGGTTAAAGAAAATAAGGTAGAAGATGATGAAGAGACTCAAATTGAAATGGTATTTAAAAAAAATAATTCAGATGCTAAAGAAAATGAAAACTCCAATTCATCAGACTCCGTATTACAAAAAAGTATACTCAAAAAGATACAAAAACAATAATGTTTACTAACAACTTTTCCTTTAAAGATTTTATCAAAAAAAAGAAAAGCAAAAAAATTCAAAATTTTTTAAAAGAACTTATTTACTCTAATCATCAGGTTATCAGATCACTTACAAATGATTATAATTATAGTTACTCAAAAAAGCTTATAAAAAAATTAAAGATATTTAAATACATTAGAGTTTTTGGTATGGGTGGTTCATCATTAGGGGCTCACGCAATTTATGATTTTTTAAGAGATAGAGTAAGAAATGATTTTTTTTTTATATCCAATCTAAATGGTAAAAAATTTTTTCCAAAAAAAAAATATCTTAATTTAATCATTTCCAAGTCTGGAAATACTCTAGAGACTATTGTTAATTCAAATGCATATACTAATAAAAATGATAAAAATGTTCTAATTACTGAAAACAAAAAAAGTATTCTAAGAAATATTAGTTATGAACTTAGGGAGGAAATAATAAATCACAATAATTTTATAGGTGGCAGATACTCAGTTTTATCGGAAGTGGGAATGTTGCCAGCTGAATTAATGGGATTAAAAGAAAATAAATTTAAAAGACTTAATAATTTAATAAAGAATAAATATTTTTTCAATTCAATTGTTAGTAATGTTGTAAACATTGTAGAATTGATCAATAAAAAAAGATTAAATTCTGTTATTCTCAATTACGATGAAACCGCAGATAATTTTTTAAAATGGTATCAACAACTTGTTGCTGAAAGCCTAGGAAAAAAAGGACAAGGTGTTTTTCCTATAATTTCAACAATGCCTAAGGATAACCATAGTTTGATGCAATTGTACTTGGATGGTCCAAAAAATAATTTTTTTACCTTTTTTTCCACACTAGAAAAATTCACAACCAGTATGAATTCTAAAAGAACTTCTGATGAAATTGATTTTTTAAAAAAAAAAAATTTAAAAGATGTTTTATCATCACAAATTTCTGCAACTCAAAAAGTTTTTAAAAAAAAGAATCTTCCTTTTAGAAGTTTTATGATTAAAACAAGAAGTGAGGAGGCTCTAGGTGAATTATTTTGTTTTTTTATAATAGAAACTATTCTAATAGCTAAAGCTTTGAACATAAATCCTTTTGATCAACCAGCTGTCGAATTCATAAAAAAAGAGACAAAAAATATATTATTAAGGACTTAACTTACAAAATAAACTTTTGAATTGCCGTAATTACGAGTGTCCAGGATTTTAACCTTTTTCGTAATTTTTATTTTATCTTTTTTATGTCTGTGAATAATCATAAGACTATTATTGTTAAGAATATTTTTTTCAAGTATTTGTTCAATTAATTGATTAATTCTCTCTTCCTTGAACGGTGGGTCTAGAAAGACGAGATCAAATTTTTTATCTATTTCTTTTTTTGAATTAAAAAACTCAAAACAATCATATTTAAAAATTTTAAATTTATCTTTATTTACAAATGAAGAAAGATTCTTTTCTAATATTTCAACTGCCTCAGTGTAATTCTCAAAAAAATAAACATTTTTTGATCCTCTTGAAAGACACTCTAATCCAAAAGAACCAGATCCAGAGAATAAATCTAAAATGTAGGAATTTTTTAATTCTCTACCTATTATGTTTGAATGGTCTAATAAATTAAAAATTGATACTTTAACCAGGTCTTTTAGTGGTCTTGTTTTTTTATTTTTTGGTAACAATAATTTTTTACCTTTGAATTTTCCAGAAATTATTCTCATTGTTCAAATAATTTAAAACCAATATCTCTCCTGAAATATCCATTTTCCCAATTTAACTCATTAATTAAATTGATTAAATCATTTCTACTTTCTTTTAGTTTTTTTGATCTTGTTACAAAATTAAGAACTCTACCTCCATTAGAATAAATCTTAGAATCCTTTAATTTTGTCCCTGCATGGTAAATAAAACTATTATTTCCAAGTTTTATTTTTTCTAAATTTTTAATTTCAATATTATTTTGATATTTATCTGGATAACCTTTTGAACATAAAACTATACAAATACTTTTCTCTTCAAACCAATCTAGTTTAATTTTTTTAAGATTTTTATTTGTGCAAGCTTTAATAACTTCAAAAAAGTCTGTTTTAAGTCTTGGAAGAATTGTTTGACACTCAGGATCTCCCATTCTCACGTTATATTCAATTAGAAATGGTTCATCTTTTATTATCATTAAACCAGCATATAAGAAACCCACAAACTCAGTATTTAAATCTTTTAAACCTTTCAATGTTGGCTCAATTATTTTTTCTAATATTTTTTTATTTAAATCCTCATTTTCAAGACGAGAAGGTGAGTAAGCGCCCATTCCGCCAGTGTTTTTACCTCCATCACCTTCCAAAACTCTTTTGTGATCTTGTGCAGAACCAAATTTTTTGTAATTTTCACCGTCAGAAATTATAAAAAAGCTCATTTCTTCACCTTTTAAAAATTCCTCAATTAAAATATTTTTAGCCTCTCCAAACTTTCCGTTGAAAATTTCTTTTACAGCATTGACTGAGTGTTCTAATGACTCACAAATATAAACACCTTTCCCCGCAGCCAAACCGTCCGCCTTCACAACAATTGGAAATGTGCATTTTTCAAGAAAAGACAAACTTTCTTTTATGTTATTAAATACTCCAAAATTCGCAGTGGGTATATTATATTTCTTACATAAATTTTTTGTAAATATTTTCGAACCTTCAAGTTGAGAAGCAATCTTGCTTGGACCAAATACGTTAATTTCATTTTTTTTTAGGAAGTCTACCAATCCATCAACTAATGGTTTTTCGGGACCAATTATAATTAAATTTATATTAAATTGTTGAATTAATTCTTTTAGTTTTTCAAAATTTGTTAGGTCTATCTCTATATTTTTAGCTATTAAACTTGTGCCTGCATTCCCTGGAAAACAGTAAATTTCTTTTATTTTTCTGGATTTTTTTAATGAGCTACAAATAGCATGTTCTCTTCCTCCACTTCCAATTATTCCAACATTCATATAAATATATATAAACTAAAAATGTTAAAAAAATTAGCAAAAATAAAATATCTTCCTAATAATTTTAAGATTATTGAAAATGGAGATCATGTATTGTGTGCAATTTCAGGCAAAAAAATTTCTTTAGAAAATTTGAATTATTGGAATGTTGATACTCAAGAGGCATACTTTTCTTATAAAGAAGCTCATTTAAGAAAAGAGAGAAACGAAAAAAATTAAACTTTCCATCTATTATGAGTCCAAATCCACTGATCTGGATTTGACATTATCATTTTTTCCAAAATCTTATTGAGTTGGTGGGTAATATCATTAACTGTTTCATTTCTTGAAAATTTAACTGCATTTAAAATTTTTAACTGAAAAGTATCGTCAATTAATCTTTCGATATAAATGGGTACAACTAATGTATCAAATTTCTTAATAAATTGAGCAGGAATTGTAGTAGTTAAAGCTTTTTGTCCAAATAATTCTGACTGAATTCCCTCGGAAACTCTTTGGTCAATCATCAGTGCAATTGATGTTCCGTTTTTAAATTCTTTAAGCAGCTTTTTTGTTCCAGAAATTCCTTTTTTTATTTG
>CACDNT010000009.1 GCA_902554195.1 uncultured Pelagibacteraceae bacterium | reverse complement strand
CTCTTATTGTGTCCTGAGGAATTCCAGAATTATTTAAATAATCAATAAATTCCTTTGTAGAAATATTAGTCTCATTTATTTTTACAATCGAATTTGTATTTCCGCTACTGAACATACTCCCCATACCCCAAAATACAAAAGGAATAATCATTATAAAAACTAATATGCCAGCAAACTTTGTTTTGGCAAAATTTCTAAAAGTACCAATCATAACTATATAAATTTATTGATCTATAAAAAGCAAACCTATAGATTAAATTTTAGTATAAGACAAATAAATATATGTATTTTATTGCTAATTGGAAAATGTTTGGTGGATTGAGTACATTGAATTCACTTAAAAAAGTAATCAAATTTCTAAAAATTTTTAAAAAATCAAAAAAAATTAAAATTATTTATTGCCCGCCCAGTACATTAATTCATCCAATGTCTAGAAAAGTTATAAATT
Source organism: uncultured Pelagibacteraceae bacterium (assembly GCA_902554195.1). GTDB lineage: Bacteria > Pseudomonadota > Alphaproteobacteria > Pelagibacterales > Pelagibacteraceae > Pelagibacter. The sequence continues at coordinate 34,906 of CACDNT010000009.1, read as the reverse complement.
CCAAAATTCAAGTTGGTGCTCAGAATTGTCATGAAAGTTTTACTTATGGCGCTTCTACTGGTTCTATAAATCCTACGATGTTAAAAAATGTTGGGGCCAAATATGTTATTTTAGGACATTCAGAAAATCGCGAAACTGGTGAAACGGATAAACTAATTAATGCCAAGATTAGAGCAGCAACTCAAGCAGGTTTAAAGGTTATTTTTTGTATAGGTGAAAGCTTAGGTCAAAAACGAAAAAAAATTACCAAAAAAATTTTATCTAAGCAAATTAATTTTGGTTTACAAAAAATTAAGAAAAGAAAAAATATTGTAATTGCTTATGAACCTGTGTGGGCAATTGGGACAGGTCTAATTCCTAAAGCAGATGACTTATTTAACACTATAAATTTTATAAAAAAAAAAGTTCGAAATATCAAAGTTTTATATGGTGGTTCAGTAAATTCAAAAAATATAAATGAATTAAAATTAATAAAAAATATTGACGGATTTCTAATAGGAGGAGCCTCTCAAGATCCCAAAAAATTCATTGATATAATCAAAAAAACGTATAATTAAACTGCATGGAAAATATATTGTTAGTACTGAACATCATTCTTGCTTTAGTTCTAGTTTTATTAGTTTTAATGCAAAAATCTGAGGGTGGAGCACTGGGAATCGGAGTTTCACAGGAAAACATGATGTTTTCTAAAACTGCAGGAAATTTTATGACAAAAGCAACTGGTGTTGTTGCAACTTTATTTATTATATGTAGTTTAGCTCTAACGATCGTATCAAGAGGTGATTTGACACCGTCTAGCTCAGTTTTAGATCAAGTTGAGGAAGACACACCAACAATCCCAGAAAATAATAATTAATACTTTTAATTTACTTTTTTATTAGCTATAAGATAATTCCATGGCGCGATATATATTTGTCACTGGCGGCGTGGTCTCATCATTAGGAAAAGGTCTTTCATCAGCATCACTAGCCTATTTGTTAAAGTCACAGGGCTATAAAGTTAGATTAAGAAAAATGGACCCTTATTTGAATGTAGATCCTGGAACAATGAGCCCATTTCAACATGGAGAAGTTTTCGTCACCGATGATGGTGCTGAAACTGATTTAGATCTAGGTCATTATGAGAGATTTACAAATATTTCTTCTAAACAATCAGATAATATTACAACTGGTCGCATTTATAGTGATGTTATTAAAAAAGAAAGAAAGGGAGGATATCTTGGAAAAACTGTTCAAGTTATACCTCATATCACAAACCGAATAAAAGAATTTATAAAAAAAGATATTACAAATGAAGATTTTGTAATATGTGAAATTGGTGGAACAGTTGGAGATATTGAAAGTTTACCATTTGTTGAAGCTATAAGACAATTTTCAAATGAATATGGTAGATCAAAAACATTATTTATTCATTTAACGTTTGTTCCGTTTTTGAAATCATCAGATGAAATAAAGACTAAACCTACTCAACATTCAGTAAAAGAATTAAGAAGTATAGGTGTCCAACCAGATATTATTATTTGTAGATCTCAACAATCTATACCATTAGACCAAAGAAAAAAAATATCATTATTTTGCAATGTTCCAATTGAAAACGTTATTGAGACGGTAGATGTAAGAACCATTTATGAGGCACCAATTAGTTTTTATAATCAAAAACTTGATAAACAAGTTTTAAAATTCTTTAAACTTAAACCAAAAAAAAAAGCTAACTTAAATCCATGGAAAAAAATAACTAAAATTGTTTTAAATACAAAAAAATCAGTAAATATCGCGATAATCGGAAAATATGTAAATTTAAAAGATGCTTACAAATCTCTAGATGAAGCCTTGGTTCATGGTGGAATTGCAAACAATGTAAAAGTAAATCTAATAAGAATAGATTCTGATAATTTAAAAAATTATGAAATCAAAACAAGACTAAAAAATGTGTCAGGACTATTAATACCAGGAGGTTTCGGTAAAAGAGGAACAGAAGGAAAAATCTTAGCGATTAAATACGCTAGGGAAAAAAAAATACCATTTCTTGGTATTTGTTTTGGAATGCAAATGGCCATAGTCGAATTTGCGCGAAACAAACTTAAGATTAAAAATGCTGGGTCAAGTGAATTAGATAATAAATGCTACCCAGTCATTGGTTTAATTAATGAATGGGACAAAAACGGAAAAATTATTAAAGGAACAGATAAAAATTTAGGTGGAACAATGAGATTAGGATTATATGAGGCTAAATTGAGAAATAATTCTGCCATAAATAAAATATATAAATCTAGAAATATAAAAGAAAGACATAGACATAGATATGAAGTTAATAATAGCCTCAAAGGTGAATTTGAAAATAAAGGATTAATTTTTTCAGGAATGTCACCAGATAATAAATTGCCAGAAATAATTGAGCTTAAAAATCATCCATGGTTTATAGGTGTTCAATTTCATCCAGAATTTAAATCTAGACCTTTGGCTCCTCATCCTTTATTCTCTTCATTCATTAAGGCATCAAAAAATCATAAATGAGTAATATAAAGGTAAATTGCAATAAAATAGAAATCTCTAATGATAATAAAATATGTATTATTGCAGGACCATGTCAGCTTGAAACTGAGCAACATGCAATGGATATGGCAGGTAAAATACAAGATATTACCAAGAAATTTGGAGTAGGATTTATCTATAAAACTTCATTTGATAAAGCGAATAGAACAAGTCTTAAAGGCAAAAGAGGAGCTGGATTAGATACCTCCCTTCCAATTTTTGATAAAATAAAGAAAGAACTTAACGTTCCAATTTTAACAGACATACATAATATCGAGCAATGTTCTATTGTTGCAAAACATGTAGATGTTTTACAAATACCTGCTTTTTTATGTCGTCAAACAGATTTATTAGTAGCTGCAGCTAAAACAAATAAAATCATCAACGTTAAAAAAGGTCAATTCTTAGCCCCATGGGATATGGTCAATGTAACAAAAAAAATTTCAGACTCTGGTAATAAAAATATTTTAGTTACTGAAAGAGGTGCTAGTTTTGGTTACAACACTTTAGTCTCAGACATGAGAGCATTACCCATCATGGCAAAAAATGGTTACCCAGTAATTTTTGATGCTACTCATTCAGTTCAACAGCCAGGTGGTCTTGGTGAAAAAAGTGGGGGACAGAGAGAGTTTGTAGAGCATTTAGCAAGAGCAGCTGTTGCAGTAGGAGTAGCAGGAGTTTTCATTGAAACACATCAAGATCCTGATAACGCTCCTTCCGATGGTCCAAATATGGTTCCTTTAGATAAATTAGAAAGTCTACTAAAACAATTAACTGATATAGATAGTTTAATTAAAAATAAGTGAGTAAAATTACAAAAGTAAAAGCCCGACAAGTTTTCGATAGTAGAGGTAATCCAACAATTGAAGCTGAGGTTTTTACAAAAAATAAAAGTGCAATAGCAATTTGTCCTTCGGGAGCGTCGACAGGAACTTACGAAGCTTTTGAAAAAAGAGATAAAAATAACAAAAGATACTTAGGAAAAAGTGTTTTGAATGCAATTAACTTGGTCAACACTAAAATTTCAAAAAAACTTAGAGGACAAAGTATACATAACCAAGAGAGAATAGACGCTATAATGATTAATTTAGATGGAACAAGACAAAAAACTAAATTAGGAGCTAATTCTATATTAGCTGTATCAATGGCAGCAAAAAAACTTTCAGCGAAAATTAAGAAACAACCATTGTATAAAACTTTTTTTATAAAAAACAATTTTAGATTACCTTTTCCTCTTATGAATATAATTAATGGAGGAGCACATGCTAATAATGGTTTGAGAATTCAAGAATTTATGATCAGGCCAGACCGCGCAAAAAATTTCACCGATGCGATGAGGATTTGTTTTTTAGTGATTAAAAATTTGAGCAAAATTATAAAGAATAAAGGACTTTCAACATCTGTTGGTGATGAAGGTGGATTTGCACCAATGATTAACAATAATAATCATGCTTTAGATTTAATTGTTTCAGCTATTAGGAAGTCAGGATTTGTTAACGGTAAAGATGTTTCAATTTGTTTGGATGTAGCTGCAAATGAACTGTATAAGAAAAACAAATATTCTATTCATTCTAAAAGCTATATTTCTGTCGAAAAATCTATTCAAGAATATAAAAAAATAATTAATAGATATAAGATTAAATCAATAGAAGATCCATTTGCAGAAAACGATTGGATATCATGGAATAAATTAATGAAATCAGTCAAAAAAATTCAGATTGTTGGTGATGATCTTTATGTTACTAATCTTGAACGACTTAAAAAAGGTTTTTTAAATTTATCATCTAATTCAATTTTGATTAAATTAAATCAAATTGGCACAGTTTCAGAAACCTTAGATGTAATTCGATTTGCTCAAACTATAGGATTTCAAACAATCATTTCTCATAGATCTGGAGATAGCGAAGATACATTTATTGCAGACCTTGCAGTGGGTACTAATTCTAATCAAATCAAAACAGGATCTTTAGCTAGATCAGAAAGAGTTGCTAAATATAATCAATTAATTCGTATAGAAGAAGAACTTGGAAAAAAGGCCAGAATGAATAAGATTCATTAATGCTTCAAAGATTAAAAAAAAATTATTTTTTACTAATATCAATTTTTTTAATTATATATTTTTTCTTTAATCTTTTATCAGGTGAAAGAGGGTTAATTTCATATTATGAAAAAAAACAAATCTTAAATGATTTAAAAATTAAGGAATTATCGCTTATAAAACAAATAAATGACTTGGATTTTAAGAATTCATTATTAAGTGACAATCTTGATCTTGATTATATTGAGACTTTAATTAGAGAGAGGTTTTTATTTGGAAAAAAAAATGAAAAAATTTATATTATAAAAAAAAATGACACAAAAAATTAAACCCAGACACCCTGAAAAAGTAAAGAACCCAATTAATCCAATTAAAAAAAAACCTGATTGGATTAGATCAAAACTTAATAATAGTAAGGAATTTTTTTTAACAAAAACAATTATAAATAAAAATAATCTTGTAACAGTTTGTCAGGAAGCAAACTGTCCAAATATAACTGAGTGTTGGAGCAAAAGACATGCAACTTTTATGATAATGGGTGATACATGCACAAGGGCATGTGCTTTTTGTGATGTTAAAACTGGTAAACCAGAGAAATTAGATGAGCTAGAGCCAATTAAAATATCTCAAGCCGTTAAAAAATTAGATTTAAAACATGTGGTAATCACTTCGGTTGATAGAGATGATCTAGATGATGGTGGTTCAAATCATTTTTATGAAGTTATAAACCAGACAAGAAAAACCAATCCTAATACAACTATCGAAGTTTTAACCCCTGATTTTTTAAGAAAAGGTGATGCTTACAAAAGAGTATTAGAAGCTAACCCTGACGTATTTAATCACAATATTGAAACTGTACCTAGTCTTTATTTAAAAGTTAGACCAGGCTCAAGATATTTTGCATCTCTTGAGCTTTTAAAAAATGCAAAAAAAATGAACAAGAAAGTTTTTACTAAATCTGGAATAATGGTTGGTTTAGGTGAGACAAGAGATGAAATTTTACAGGTAATGGATGATTTAAAATCTGCTGATGTAGATTTTTTAACAATTGGACAGTATCTACAACCATCTGTAAAACATTTTCCACTAGACAGATATTATAAACCCGAGGAATTTAATGAATTAGGTGATATAGCAAAAGCAAAAGGTTTTTTATTAGTTTCCTCATCTCCTTTAACAAGATCTTCATATCATGCAGATGAAGATTTTGCTAAACTTAAACAAAATAGAATAAATAATCATTAATGCCCAAAGCTTCAGTTAAGCGATTAATTGAATGTAAAAAAAAAGAGTTAATTGATTTAGTTCTGGATATTGAAAAATATCCTGAATTTGTCCCATTTTGTTACAGTGCAAGAGTTTATGAAAATAAAAAAGTAGATGATTTGACCAGAATAGTTGCTGATTTAACTATTGGCAAAGGACCATTTAAAGACACTTACAAAAGTGATGTTGTTTTTAACGAAAAAGAAGACTCAATATTTGTAAAAAATATAGATGGGCCTCTAAATCATCTTTCAAATAATTGGATATTTACTGATAAAAAAGATGGTATGACAGAGGTTACTTTTGATATTGATTTTGAAATTAAGAATAAATTTCTTAATTCTTTAATGGTTGTTTCTTTTCAATTTGGTTTGGAAAAAATAGCTGATGCTTTTCAGAAAAGAGCAGAGAAGTTATTTAGCAACACTGAGAATTAATTTTAAAGCTTTTTTAACTGTAGCCCTTTGTACTGATAATCTTTTTTTGCTTTTAAATAAGCACTTATTTATTTGAATTTTATTGCCTTTTTTAATTCCAATATAAACTAAACCTACAGGTTTTTGTTTAGTGCCTCCTTTTGGCCCTGCGATACCAGTTATAGAAACATTAATATTAGCTTTTGATATTTTAGATAAATTAATAACCATTGCAGAACAGCATTCTTCACTCACAGCACCATATTTTCTGATAATATTTTTATTCACTTTTAAAATTTTTATTTTTGCTCGATTTGAGTAGGTGATCAGGCCTAAATTAAAAACTTTTGAGGCTCCATTCACAGACGTAATTAAACTTGCTAGCAAACCGCCAGTACAAGATTCTGCAATTGAGAGTTTAAGTCTTTTTTTAGTTAAGAGTTTTATTAAAGATTCCATCAGATTAAATAAATATTCAAAACCATAAAACAAATTAAGGATAAAACAACATAAAATCCTGCACATACGTCATCCATAATAACACCAAAACTATTTTTAAAATTTTTATCAAAAAAATTTACAGGAAATGGTTTTGCAATATCAAAAAATCTGAACAATACAAAACAAATACAATAAAAAATTAATGCTTCATCAACTGATTTTTCTATACCATGCGAAACTTCATAAAGATAAATTGGTATTGATTGACCAATAAACTCATCAATAATTACCTCTTTAGGATCCTTATTTTCTTGATCTTTAATATGACTTGCTACAGCTGCAAAAGATAAAATAAAAATGATTATCAAGAATGTTAATATTAAGTTTGAAGGTAAATTAAATACGTGAAAAAAAAGGTAAAGTATAATTACCGTAGCTAATGATCCAAAGGTGCCTGGAATTTTTGGAACTTTTCCTAAACCAAACATTGTAACAAACATAGTATTAATATTTTTAATCATATTTTGTTATTGAGATTATAACTTCACATGCAATAGCTTTTTCTTTCCCTATCAGACCAAGTTTTTCAACAGTTTTACCTTTTAAATTTATTAAATCTTTATCTAAATTTGTTAGTTTTGATATTGAGTCAATTATTTTTTCTCGATATTTTGAAACTTTAGGTTGTTCGCAAATTAAATTAATATCTAAATTATTTATAGAAAAGTTAGATTTATAAAGATTATTTATAATTGGCTTTAACATTTTAAAAGATCTTATATTTTTAAATTTTTTTGTATTTGGAAAATATGTACCAATATCTTTTTTGATTGTTGCACCTAAAATAGCATCTGTAATCGCATGTAAAATTACATCACCATCTGAATGACCCTTTAGTCCAGAATGAAAAGGTATTCTAATTCCACCAAGGTAAAGCTTTTCATTTCTAACTAATTTATGAATATCAAACCCTAAACCAAAAAATGTTTTTGAAGTTTTTACATCATCAAAATAAGTAATCTTATTATTTTGTTTTTCTCCTTTAATAAATTTTACTTTGTATTCTTTATCTATAAAAAGTGTTGACTCATCAGTTATTTTATTTTCTTGTTTAATAGAAAGTTCATATAATTCTTTAAACCTAAATGCTTGAGGAGTTTGTGTGAAAAAAGCTTTATCCCTATGCAAGTTAAATAGATTTTTTTTAACTTTATATTTAATAGTATCATTTGGTTTTACATAAGGAATTACTGCTTTATTTTTTTTTAGATTTTTAATTAAATTGTGGAGCAGTTTAATTGTAAAATTTGGTCTTGCTGCATCGTGTATAAGAATATTTTTTGGCCTGTATTTTCTTAGATATTTAAGTGCATTTCTTGATGAGTCTGACCTCTCTTTACCACCTTTTATAACGCTAATATCTTTAAAATATTTTTTTTTCTTAAAATAATGTAAATTATTTGTGACAACTAAAACCTTTTTGAAGAGTTTTGAATTAAGAGATTTTTCAATGGAGTGATCTATAATGTCTTTATTTCTATAATTATAGAATTGTTTAGATATTTTTTTATGAAATCTCTTACTTTTTCCAGCAGCCAATATTACAAAATAGTTGTTCATTCTTCTAAATACTATAATTCTAATTTATGTTTGAATTTTTGAAAAAAAATATATTCATAATCTTTCTATCTAGTATCACACTATTTTTGGGTTTTTTAACTTTTTTAACATTTATTGATCGAAGTTTTATAGAATTAAATCAAAATAATTTACAATATTTATTAATTTTAAATATTTTATTACTTTTATCATTATTTATACTTATTTTTTTAGAAGTAAAAAAATCAATTAAAAATGATATAGACAAAGATGGTCTCAAATCTAATAAAAGATATATTACTTATTTCTCATTATTTACTTTAATACCCTCTATTTTAATATCAATTTTTTCTCTTTTTTTATTCTCTTTCGCATTAGAAAAATATTTTGATAAAAAGGTAACTACTGTTGTAAATAATTCATATGAGCTTGCCAAGAGTTATGTTCAACAAGTTAGAAATAAAATCGAGTCAGATATTGTTTTAATTGCTTTTGATACAAATAAAAGTGCAAAATTTCTAAATGATAATGGTAAAGAATATACAAGGTTTTTAAAAACACAAAAATTAATAAGAGATATTGATGAAATACATATAATTGATCAAAATAAAAAACTATTATTTTCAAATATTGACAATTCATCTAATTATACGCCTCCTATAGACGGAGCTTTAAAACTTGTACTAGATGATGATAGACCACTTAAAATTATTAATGCACCCGAAAATATCTCTGCAGCTATAATAAGACTTCAAGCTTTTGAAAATAGATTTTTATATGTAGTAAAATATTTAGATAAAAATATCTCAAAATATTTGACTGAGTCTCAAGAAGCAATTAACTTTTACTACACAGTTGAAGATAGAAGTACTGGTATTAAAATTTCATTTGCAATAATCTATATAATAATTGTTACATTATTACTTTTTATTTCAATAACTATTGCTATCAAATTTTCCTCAAGATTTTTTAGATCAATTAATAATTTAATATCAGCTTCCAATGCAATAGGTGAGGGAGATCTAACAACGAAAGTTCCTGAAATTAAAACCGACAAAGATCTAGAAAGATTGAATAAAAATTTTAATTCAATGATTATGAGATTAAAAAATCAGCAAGAAAAATTGATTATAAACGAGAGACATGAAGCTTGGGGTAACCTAGCAAGAAAACTTGCCCACGAAATAAAGAATCCACTTACTCCAATACAACTCACCATTGATAGGATCAAAGAAAAATATTCTAAAAAAGTAGATACGAGTGACAAAGATAATTTCGAGGATAATTTAAAAATTATTAATAATCAGATTAAACAGATTGAAAATTTGGTTAATGAATTTTCAGATTTTGCGCGAATGCCCAAACCTATTTTTAAGGATAATGATTTAGTAAAAATAATTAAAGAAAATATTCAATTATTATCTCAAATTGATAAAACTATAAAATTAAATTTTACTTCAAATAAATCAAATATTTTATTAGGTAGTGATAAAGAACAAATGAATAGAGTAATTTTTAATTTAATCAAAAATTCTATTGAGAGTATTCAACAAAAAGCTGAAAATTCAAGTGATTTTGATAAGATTATAACTATTGAAATTTTTGAGAAAAATAACCAAATAACAGTTATAATTATTGATAGTGGGTTGGGTTTTGGAATTTTTAAAAATAATGTTAATGAAATTTTAAATCCATATGTAACAACCAAAAAAAATGGTACAGGGTTAGGGCTTTCAATAGTTAACAAAATTATTAATGATCATAACGGAAAATTGAATTTTATTTCGGTCCAAAATGGAGCAAAAGTAGAAATTATATTTAATCAAACAAAATGAGTGTAGAAATACTAATTGTTGATGATAATTCGGACATAAGAAATATCCTTAATGAATTAATCATTGATGCAGGTTACAAAACAAGAATGGCAGCAAATTACAACCAAGCTTTAAGTGAAATTGACAAAAAAATGCCTGACGTAGCTATTCTTGATGTAAAGTTAGATAAAGGTGACAATGATGGAATTCAACTTTTATCACATATCAAATCAAAAAATACTGATGTCCCTGTAATTATGATATCTGGACATGCTAATATAGAAATGGCCGTAAATTCTCTAAAGCATGGTGCTTTTGAATTTGTAGAAAAACCTTTTGATAGAGCAAGATTATTAAATTTTATCAATAGGGCTGTAGAGAATCTAAGTTTAAAAACTCAAAATAAAGAATATGAAAATAAACTTTTTTCTTCTTATGATCTAATTGGTAATAGTAAAAATATTTCAAATATAAGAGAACAAATTGACAAAATTGCATTAACTGAAAGTAGAATTTTCATAAATGGCCCTTCAGGTTCAGGAAAAGAATTAATTGCAAGAAAAATTCATAAAAAATCTAAAAGAAAAAATGATCCATTTATCATAATTAATGGTGCTTTGTTGGATAACGATAAGTATGAATTAGAATTATTCGGTGAGGAAAAGAACGATGGGTCAATATCTTATGGAGCTCTTGAAAAAGCAAATAAAGGAACATTGTTAGTTGATCAAGTTTCTGAAGTCCCACTAAATATTCAGTCAAAAATTTTAAGAGTCCTTACAGATCAAAAGTTTAAAAGGGTAAATGGAAATAATGATATTAATGTAGATGTGAGAATAATTTGTTCATCTAGTAAAGATTTAAAAAAAGAAATTGAATTTGGAAATTTTAGAGAAGATTTGTTTCATCGACTCAATGTTTTTGAAATTAATGTTGATCCTTTAAATAAAAGAATTTCAGATATACCACATTTGATTAAATACTTTTCCACTAAAATATCGGAAAACTATAATATTAAGATGTTAGATATAGATGAAAATAACAGTTATATCTTAAACCATGAATGGCATGGAAATGTTAGAGAATTAAGAAATTTAATCGAGAGAATTGCAATTCTTCAACCAGCTACCCAGGATAAAATATCAAATATAATCAAAGAGTCATTGAAGAGTGACATTGACACTAAAAAAACAAGTGATAATAACCTATCTGTTCCATTAAAAGAGGCTAGAGAAAAATTTGAAAAGGAGTATTTAACTATACAATTAAAGAAATTTAATGGAAATATATCTAAAACAGCCACTTTTGTCGGGATGGAAAGAAGTGCCCTACATAGAAAACTTAAGGGTCTTGGAATAAAAGAATTTAATTAGAATGAATATTATAATTTGTGGTGCTGGAAGGGTAGGTTTCACTATAGCTAAACTTCTTAGTGAACAAGGTCACTCTGTTACTGTAATTGACCAATCAAGTGAGGATATACAAAAAATCAACGATTCACTAGATGTAAAAGCAATCGTCGGTAAAGCAACATATCCATCAATATTAGAGAAAGCTAATGCAGCTGAAACTGATATGATAATAGCAGTTACTAGAAATGATGAAATTAATATGTTAATTTGTCAGATAGCATTTTCAGTCTTTAATATTCCAAAAAAAATTGCTCGGATAAGATCCCAAGATTATTTGAATCCAAAATTTACGAGAGTTTACAATAAAGAAAACTTACCAATTGACGTAATAATTTCTCCAGAAATTGAAATTGCAAGATCAATACAAAGAAAATTAGAGGCACCAGGAGCCTTAGATAGTGTTCCATTCGCAGAAAATCAAATTAGGCTTTTAGAAATATTAATTAAAGATAATTGTAAATTGATCGGCTTAAAACTTAATGAATTAACAAATAAATTTCCAAACTTGGATGCAAATATAATTGCAATAATTAGAGAGGATAAATCTTTCATTCCAAAGAAAACTGATGAAGTGAAAGAAAATGATAAAATTTATGTAATAATTAATTCTTCACAAATGGCAGAAACTTTAGAAGCATTTGGTCATTCCGAAAAAATATCAAAAAAAATTTTGATTATTGGAGGAGGAAATATTGGTTATAATCTAGCTAAAAATATTGAAGACACATTAGAGGGTGTGAGAGTAAAGATTGTAGAAAAAGATAAGTTAAGATCTGAGTACCTTGCAAATGAATTGAATAATACAATTGTAATTAATGGAAATGGATTAGACGAAGAAGTTTTATCAGAAGCAAATCTAGATGAAGCTGAAACTGTTCTAGCACTTACTAATGATGATGAAGATAATTTAATGGTTAGTGTTCTTGTTGAAAAATTTGCAAAAGACCAAAAAGATATCGAAGATAAAAGAACAATGGCTCTGATTAACAAACCTAACTATTCTCTTTTACAATCATCTTTAAAAATTGATGATCTGATTGATCCTAGAATGAATACTGTCTCAAGTATTTTAAAACATATTCATAAAGGAACTATTGAAAATGCGTACACGATATCAAATGGTGAGTATGAGGTAATTGAAGCGGAGATAATTGAATCATCAGAATTAATTAATAAAGAATTAAAAAATTCAAATTTACCAGATGAAATAAGAATTGGAGCTGTTTTAAGAAACAAGAAAGTGATTATTCCAAAATCTGATTTCATTTTCCAAAAAGACGATCAGATCGTTTTAATTGTAAAAAAAGACTCAATCGGAGTTGTAGAAAATCTTTTTAGACTTAGCTCTGTTTAATTGAATGTTTAAATTACAGATCAAATATTTAAGTTTTTTTTTCGGTATAGTTTCAATACTTTCTTTTTTTAATATTCTTTATTCTTATTATTTTAATTTATATTTAAATCTAGATACTTATTATTTTACTTTAGTAACATCATTTATTTTATTTATAGTTTTATTTAAATTTGGAAAATATGATTTGAAATCTAATATTTTCGAAAAAATATTAACTATCTTTTTAGGCTATATATTAATACCTTTAGTCTTATCAATTCCATATTATTTCAGTATTTATAATTTAACTTTTTCTAACTCTTTTTTTGAAGCAATATCAGGATTTACATCTACTGGTTTCACTGTTTTTGAAAATATTAAACTTATCGATCAAAGCCTTATTATATGGAGATCATCTACTCAATGGATTGGTGGTCTTTATTTTTTATTCTCTATAATCTATTTAATAGACATTTATGACGACAGTTTTAAAAAAACTTTAACGAATTTTATATCTTTTAATAGTTCAGAAATTTTAAAACAAGCAACTAAAATATTCATTTTGTATTCATCATTAACAATATTAATATTTGGAGTTTTAAATATTTTTTCTATAAGAACATTTGACTCATTAAATTTAGCTTTGACAATAATTTCATCAGGTGGTTTTTTACCAGTCAATGAATTATCAACAGTAATCAAAGAAAATGTTCAAATATTTGTATTTTCAGTGATGATGTTGTTTTCTTTTTTTAGTCTTTTCTTTTCATATAATTTAATTTTTCTGAGAAAAAAAAATATTAATTTTTTTTATGAAGATCTACACTTATTTGTTTATTTAGCAATTGTAGTAACTACTTTTTTTCTTTTTTTTAGTTTCAATTATGATTTTTTTATTAATCTTTTTGCAATAATTAGCAGTATGACAAATATTGGTTTTTCATTAAGTCCAGGCCAAGAAAATTTAAACTTTATATACTTAATTTTAGTTATTATAGGTGGTTCTTTTTTTTCAACAAGTTCTGGTTTAAGATTTATAAAAATTTATTCATTATTTAAATTTTCTTTAAATCAAATTTTATCGTTTAGTAGACCTAAAAATGTTTTTATGAATAAATTAATATTCACAAAAATTAATTTTAACCTTGATGAGATAAACAAATATTTTTTAACAATAATAATATTCATTTTATCTTTATTTATATTAACTTCCCTGCTAAGTTTAAGTGATATAACATTTGTAAATTCATTTAAATTGTCAATTTTAACTTTGATGAACACTGTTAATTCCTCAATTTACGGCTTAGAAGAATTTGATTTTTATAATCTTCAATTATTTAGTAAATACTGTCTGATTTTCTTTATGATTGTTGGCCGGATTGAGTTATTAACAATTTTACTTTTAATAAAAAAATTCCTTTTTAAAAATTAGCTTATTATTGTATATGTAAGGTTAATTTTAATGCGCCCTTAGCTCAGCTGGATAGAGCATCGGTTTTCTAAACCGAGGGTCGTAGGTTCGAATCCTTCAGGGCGCGCCATACATCAACATTCTGTGTAATTTTAATGTAATTATTATCTTGACTAGAATTTCATTATTTCAAAAAACCTAACAAATATCTCTTGAAGAGTTTTTTTGAACATGCTTAAATTATGAATATTCAAAAGTAATTTTGAATTATTTGTTAACAAATAAATAAACAATAGGAAGAAATATGTTTAAATACTTAAAACAATTAACTTCTTTAGCTGCTATGGTGGCTGTGTTGTTCACTTTTACAACAGAGTCTATGGCTGCTAAAAAATCTAAAACACTTAAAAACACTCAAAAAAAGGGTTTTGTAAGATGTGGAGTATCTCAAGGTTTACCAGGATTTTCTAACGCTGATGCTGCAGGAAATTGGACTGGTATTGACGTTGATGTATGTAGAGCGGTAGCTGCTGCAGTATTAGGTGATGCAAATAAAGTTAAGTTTACACCACTAAGTGCTAAAGAAAGATTTACAGCTTTAACTTCAGGTGAGATTGATATCTTATCAAGAAACACAACTTGGACTCTTTCTAGAGATGCTGATATCGGACTTACATTCGTTGGTGTAAATTTCTACGATGGCCAAGGTTTTATGGTCAGAAAAAGTTCTGGTATTACTTCAACAAGCCAATTCAAAGATGGTATCTCAGCTTGTACTAACATTGGTACAACAACTGAGTTAAATATGAGAGACTTCTTTAATTCTAAAGGAATCAAATATGAACCAGTTGCTTTTGAAAAAGCTGACGAAGTTGTAGCTGCTTATGATGCAGGTAGATGTGATACTTACACTACTGATAAATCTGGTCTTGCTGCACAGAGAACAAAAATGTCTAATCCAGATGAACACATTGTGTTACCTGAAACTGTTTCAAAGGAGCCATTAGGTCCTGTTGTGAGACAAGGTGATTCTGTGTGGGAAGATATCGTAAGATGGTCATTAAATACTATGATCGAAGCAGAAGAATACGGTATTACATCAGCAAATGCAGATATGATGAAAACTTCTGATAACCCAGCTATTAAAAGATTAGTTGGAGCAGAAGGTGAATTAGGTGCTGCTTTTGGTCTAGATAATGACTGGAGTCTTAGAATTATTAAGCAAGTTGGAAATTATGGTGAAAGCTATAAAAGAAATATAGCTGACACTGGAATTTTACCTGATAGAGGTCCAAATGAGTTATGGACTAAGGGTGGAATTCTATACGTACCACCTGCAAGATAATTGCATATTTAAATGATTAAAAAGGGCTAGATTTTTCTAGCCCTTTTTTTTATAAGCTTCTATATTATTTCCATCGTGAATTTTAAACTTAAAGATATTGTTCCACAATTAATAACAGTTACTGCTGTTGTATTAGTCTTTGGTTTTTTTACTTACAATGCTCAGATTAATATGGAAAATAGAGGAATTGATTTTGGTTACGGGTTTTTATCACAAGAATCTTCGTTTGATGTTCAATTCTCTTTAATTGAGTATGATGGATCGCACTCTTATTTTAGAGCTTATTTGGTCGGGTTATTAAATACAATTCTAGTTTCAGTTATTGGGATTATAATTGCTACTATTCTTGGTGTAATAGTTGGTGTAGCAAGATTATCTCCTAATTATTTAATAAATAAGTTTGCAGCTTTTTATGTTGAATTTTTCAGAAACATACCATTACTGCTTCAAATATTTTTTTGGTATTTTGCAGCGTTAAGAGCATTACCGCTTCCACAAGATGCAGAAGCGATTTTTGGTGTTTTTTTCTTAACCATTAAAGGTTTGTATGTTCCAGCTTTTATTTGGCAAAATTTTAGTGTTTTCTTTTATTCAATTGTTGCAGCAATAATTGCAATAATTGTTATTCGTATTCATGCTAAGAGAGTTCAAGAAAATCAAGGAAAACAAATACCAGTATTTTTGATATCAATAGGATTAATATTTATTTTACCTCTTTTAAGTTTTTTGATCGGTGGTGTAGGTATTTCATTTGAAGTTCCAGTTTTAAAACAGTTAGCTACAACTTCTTTCATTTATGAAGGAGGGGTAAGTTTGCCTCCAGAATTGATAGCTCTTACTTTATCTTTATCTCTGTATACAGCTACTTTTATTGCAGAATGTGTAAGAGCAGGAATTCAAGGTGTTGGCAAAGGACAAAAAGAGGCTGCAGCATCTATAGGATTAACTCCAAATCAAGTGCTTAAACTTGTAATTATGCCACAAGCTTTAAGAATAATAATTCCACCAACAACAAACCAATATTTAAATTTAACTAAAAACTCTTCATTAGCAGCAGCCATTGCTTATCCAGATTTAGTTTTAGTATTCGCAGGAACTGCATTAATGCAAACTGGGAAGGCTATTGAAATAGTTTCTATAACTATGTTTACCTATTTAACTTTAAGTATCTCAATTTCACTTTTAATGAATTGGTATAATAAAAAAATCGCCATACAGGAAAAATAATGTCAAAAATAAATTTATTAAGACCTGATAAAAATAATCTAAATACTTTCTTATACTTGGGTTCTTTTTTATTTTTTATTAGTGTATTGGATGTTTTTCTTAATTCATTTTTTAATTTAAATTTAACTGGTTTCTTACCTGGTTTTTTAAGTTTTTTATTACCTTTAATATTAGGTTTTATTGGACTTTATTTTATAAGAATAGAATTTAGCGGAATAAAACAATTAGATCTTTTAAATAAACATATAAATACCAACAATTTTAATGCAGTTCTGTCATTACTAATTATATTTGTTATTATCAAATCTCTCCCACCTATTCTTAGTTGGTTTGTAATAGATGCTAGTTTCGCAGGTGATACCAAAGATGTCTGTACTGGTTCAGGAGCTTGTTGGACATATATTAAAGTTTGGATGAGAAGATTTATGTATGGGATGTACCCTAATGCTGAGCAATGGAGAATAAATTTGTCATTTATAGCCTTAGTATTAATGGGCTCGGTTGGTTATTTTGCTACTGACAGATTTAAGAAATATTTAACACTTTACTATGTTGTTATTTATCCTCTGATTGCATTTTTATTCATCTTTTTCTTTATATCCGGTGGTCCCGTATTTTTTGATTTTTCATATGGTATCATTGCAGCTATTTTATCCATTATTGTAGGATTTTTTATACCCGCTAAATATAAATTCTATTATTTTTTAATTGTACCTTTAGCTCTTTATATAACTTTAAAGTATTTTATATTTTTTGAGGAGTATGTTGAGCTAGGTAAATTAGATGGTTTAAATTGGGTAGAGACAGGTGCCTGGGGTGGATTGTCTTTAACTTTTATAATATCTTTTTTCTGCTTAATTTTCTGTTTTCCAATAGGAATGGCTTTTGCTCTTGGTAGAAGATCAAATTTTCCTCTAATTAGATATATCTCTGTTGGTTTTATTGAATTTTGGAGAGGTGTCCCTTTAATAACAGTTCTATTTATGTCAGCAGTAATGTTTCCGATGTTTTTACCAGAGGATTTCTTTATTGATAAATTAGTAAGAGCAATTATTGCGATTTCATTATTTGAAGCTGCTTATGTTGCAGAAGTAATACGTGGTGGTTTACAAGCTTTACCAAGGGGACAATATGAGGCTGCAAAATCATTGGGTATGGGATATTGGAAAATGCATATATTCGTAATTCTTCCACAAGCATTAAAATTAGTAATTCCCGGAATCGCTAATACATTTTTAGCTTTAGTTAAAGATACTCCTTTAATATTTGTAGTAGGTCTCTTAGAAATAGTTGGTATGTTAAATTTAGCAAAAACTAATCCAAAATGGTTAGGTTTTGCAATGGAAGGTTATGTTTTTGCAGCAATAATTTTCTGGATTATTTGTTATGCAATGAGTAAATATAGTTATAATTTAGAGCAAAAATATAAAACAGATAGATAAAAATTATGTCAGATAGCATCATCCAAATTAATAATATGAACAAATGGTTTGGTGACTTTCAAGTTTTAAAAAAAATTAATTTAGAAGTTAAACCAAAAGAAAAAATTGTAGTTTGTGGTCCATCAGGATCTGGAAAATCAACTTTGATTAGATGCATCAATAGATTAGAGGAACATCAAGAGGGAAATATTATTGTTGATGGAACGGAATTAACAGAAGATACAAAAAATATTGAGCAAATAAGAGCTGAAGTTGGTATGGTATTCCAACAATTTAATTTATTTCCTCATTTATCAATTTTAGATAACTGTACATTAGCTCCTATTTGGGTAAAAAAAATGCCAAAGAAAGAAGCTGAAGAACTAGCATTAAAACATTTAGAAAGAGTACAAATTCTTGATCAAGCACAAAAATATCCAGGCCAATTATCTGGAGGACAACAACAAAGAGCTGCAATAGCGAGAGCTTTATGTATGGAGCCAAAAATAATGCTTTTTGATGAACCCACATCTGCTTTAGACCCTGAAATGATTAAAGAAGTGCTTGATGTAATGGTAAATCTTGCAAAACAAGGTATGACCATGATTGTTGTAACACATGAAATGGGTTTTGCTAAAGAAGTTGCTGATCAAATGATATTCATGGATGAAGGAATGATAGTAGAAAAAGCGGATACTAAGGAATTTTTTGCTAATCCTAAGAGTGATAGGACTAAACTTTTCCTCAGCCAGATACTATAGATACCAGTAATTTCAAGGAATTTTTCTCAAATTATACCCTAAGAATTGCTTGACATATTTTTAGAATAGCAGGTATTTCCAAAAAAATAAAAAAATAATATTGTTGCAGTAAAGATTAAAAACTTGTTCAATCTGTTTTTAATAAAATTAAGAGGGGTCTTAATGGAAGATAATTTTAATAAGCATTTAGGCAATAAGCTTAAGCTTAGAAGGTTAGCCTTAGGTTTAACACAAACAAAAGTAGCAAAAGCAATCAACGTCACATTTCAACAAATACAAAAATATGAAAAAGGAACTAATGGAGTTAGTTCGATAAGATTATTACAGTTATCAAATTATCTTAAAGTTCCAATAAACTATTTCTTTGAAGATTTTTCAGAATACTTAGTTAACTTAGAAAAATCTCAAGAGGGTCATATGAATGTGAATTATAATTTTTTAGTTAAGTTATATTCTGAACTTAATGCTGATCAAAAATTGAAATTTAATAAATCGTTACAGGTTTCAAATAATATTTCAAAAGTTGGCTAAAATTTGGCTCCTCGGGCAGGACTCGAACCTGCGACCAATTGATTAACAGTCAACTGCTCTACCAACTGAGCTACCGAGGAATGTAAAAAGCAAACTTACTTTTTTTTTTAACTAAAACAAGATTTTTTTTGGAGGCAACGCCCGGAATCGAACCGGGATACAAGGATTTGCAATCCTCTGCGTAACCATTCCGCCACGTTGCCTTATGTTTTAGATGATAGCTACATCAGTTTTATATTAAATTTTTAAGATTAGTCTATCAAATAACGTTTTAATTTGATTATTGTTAATTTAAATTAATAAATTATAAACTAACTATATCCAAGATGAGCGATAAATATATACATTCCAATGTAGAAGATAAGATCTATTCGTATTGGGAAAAAAATAAACTATTTAAACCTCAAAAAAACTCTAAAAAATTTTCAGTTGTAATTCCACCACCAAATGTAACTGGAAGTTTACATATGGGGCATGCTTTAAATAATTCAATTCAAGATATGCTGGTTCGATATTATCGAATGAATAATTATGAAACTTTATGGCAACCAGGTACAGATCACGCTGGTATTGCTACCCAGGCACTTGTTGAGAGAAAACTTGAAAACGAAAATCTAGATAAAAATACTCTTGGAAGAGAAAAGTTTATAGAAAAGGTTTGGGATTGGAAAAATCAGTATGGTGATATAATTATCAATCAATTAAAAAAACTAGGCTGTTCATGTGATTGGTCCAGAAATGCATTCACAATGGATGAAAATTTATCAAAATCTGTAATTAAGGTGTTTGTCGAGTTACATAAAAAGAAATTGATCTACAAAGCAGAAAAATTAGTAAATTGGGATACAGTATTAAAAACTGCAATTTCAGATTTAGAGGTAGATCAAAGAGAAATGAACTCTAAAATTTATTATATTAGGTATCCAATAGATAAATCGTCAGAATTTATCACCATAGCTACTACAAGACCTGAGACTATGCTTGGGGATACAGCTATTGCAGTTAATCCTAAAGATAAAAGATACAAAAGTTTTGTCGGTAAAACTGTCACGATACCTATTGTAGGTAGAAAAATTAAAATAATAAAAGACAATTATGCAGATCCAGATCAAGGAACAGGAGCATTGAAAATTACTCCAGCACATGATTTTAATGACTATGATGTAGGACAGAGAAATAAACTCGAAATAATAAATGTTTTTACTGAAGAGGGTAAAATAAATGAAAATGCACCAAAAGATTATATAGGCTTAGATAGATTTGAAGCCCGAAAAAAAATATTAAATGAACTTAAAGATAAAAATTATTTTGTTAAAGAGGAAAATATAAAAAATAAAGTTCCTTATGGAGATAGATCTAATTCTGTTATCGAACCCTTTTTAACTGAGCAATGGTTTGTTGATGCAAAAAAATTAGCAGTTAAAGCAAAAAAAATTGTTAAAACAAAAAAAACAAATTTTTTTCCAAATAATTGGTCGAAAACTTATTTTCAATGGATGAATAATATTGAGCCTTGGTGTGTTTCTAGACAGTTGTGGTGGGGTCATCAAATCCCAGCATGGTATGGACCTGATAATAAAATATTTGTTGCTTTAAATGAAAAAGATGCAAGCAAGCAAGCTAAGAAACATTATAAAAAAGATGTAAAATTAGTTAGAGATCCCGACGTATTAGATACTTGGTTTTCTTCTGGTTTATGGCCATTTGCAACTTTAGGATGGCCAGATAAAAAAGATTTTGTAAAGAAATTTTATCCAACCACAGTTTTAGTCACTGGCTTTGATATCATTTTTTTCTGGGTTGCAAGAATGATTATGTTTGGAATGGAATTTCTTAATAAAGAACCTTTCAAAGATATCTATGTTCATGCTTTAGTAAGAGATGAAAAAGGACAAAAAATGTCTAAATCAAAAGGTAATGTAATTGATCCATTAGACTTAATTGAAAAATATAGTGCAGATGCTCTAAGATTTACTTTGCTTTCAATGGCTTCACCTGGAACCGATGTAAAACTTTCTGAAGATAGAGTTAAAGGGTATAGAAATTTTTTAAATAAATTGTGGAATGCAAACAATTTTTTAATCACAAATAATTGTGATTTTAATAAGACTGATAAAGTTCCTAAAACTAGCTTAAATATCAATAAATGGATTTATTCTGAATTGATTGAAATAAAAGATAAAATTCAAAAGAATATCAAAGACTATCGATTTGATGAGGCAGCCAAAAATGCTTACCAATTTGCTTGGCATTCATATTGTGATTGGTATATCGAACTTTCAAAAACAATCCTTTATTCAGACGATGAAAAATCAAAAAAGGAAGTAAAAGAAGTATCAGCTTATGTTTTTAAACAAATACTTATTATGCTTCATCCATTTATCCCGTTCGTTACTGAAGAAATATGGTTAAAAAATAAGTTTGATAAATCGAATAAGAATTTCCTTATGTACAAAAACTGGCCATCAGGAAAAGTCAAAAAAGATAAATCCCAAAAAGATGTAGAGAAAATCATCAATATTATCTCAGAACTTAGATCATTTAAAAATGAGCTAAATGTCAGTCCAGGTTCATTTGTAGATCTTTCTATGAATAAGATAGCTAAAAAAAATAGATCTTTGATGGATAATAATGAAATAATCTTAAAAAAACTTGGTCGTATCAATAATTTTTTTGAAAAGGATCAAGATCGACCTTCTGCAACTCTCGTAATTTCAGGTGATATTTTTAAGATTTATTTTGATGAAAATGTTGATTTAAGTTTAATCAAAGAAAATTTACTAAAAAGACAAACAAAATACCAAGATGAATTAGATAAGATTTCACAACGATTATCAAACAAAGGATTTGTCGATAGGGCACCAAAAAATATTGTTGAACAAGAAAAAACTAACTATAGTAACTTAAAAAATGATATCAAAAAAATATCTTTAACAATTGAAAGTTTATAATGCGGAAATTTGATAAGAAAAAATTACCAAGTCGACATACATCCTTAGGACCTGATAGAGCTCCTCACAGATCCTTTTATTATGCAATGGGAGAAACGGAGAAGGATGTTGCTAAACCTTTTGTTGGAGTGGTATCAACATGGAACGAGGCAGCTCCTTGTAATATAGCCTTAATGAGACAAGCCCAGTCTGTTAAAAAGGGTGTAAGAGCTTCAGGTGGAACACCAAGAGAGTTTTGTACAATTACCGTAACAGACGGTATTGCTATGGGGCATGAGGGAATGAAATCCTCATTAATATCAAGAGAAGTAATTGCTGACAGTGCTGAATTAACTGTTAGAGGGCATTGTTATGATGCTTTAGTAGGTATTGCAGGTTGTGATAAGTCTTTACCTGGTTTGATGATGTCAATGGTAAGATTAAACGTTCCAAGTGTATTTATATACGGTGGTTCAATACTGCCAGGTAAATACAAAGGTAAAGATGTGACAGTTGTAGATGTTTTTGAAGCTGTTGGAAAACATTCATCAGGACAAATGTCTGCAAAAGAATTAAGAAAATTAGAATTAGTTGCATGTCCAACAGCTGGAGCTTGTGGGGGACAATTTACTGCTAACACTATGGCCTGCGTATCTGAAGCGATTGGTCTAGCATTACCTTATTCAGCTGGAACACCAGCACCATACGAAGAAAGAGATAAGTATGCAAAAGCAAGTGGGCGAATGGTTATGGAATTATTAGCTAAAAAAATTAAACCTAGAGATATTGTTACAAGAAAAGCTTTGGAAAATGCTGCAACAATTGTTGCTGCAACAGGTGGATCAACCAATGCAGGTTTACATTTGCCGGCAATAGCAAATGAGGCTGGTATTAAATTTGATTTAATGGATGTTGCAAAAATATTTAAAAGAACTCCATATCTTGCCGACTTAAAACCAGGTGGAAAATATGTTGCTAAAGATATGTGGTTGGCAGGTGGGGTACCAATGCTTTTAAAAACTCTTTATGAAGGTGGATATATAAACGGTGATTGTATGACTGTTACAGGTAAAACAATGAAAGAAAATTTAAAGGGAATAAAATTTAATCCTAAACAAAAAGTAATGAGATCATTTAAAAATCCTTTATCACCAACAGGTGGAGTGGTTGGTTTAAAGGGTAATTTAGCTCCCGAAGGGGGAATCGTTAAAATCGCTGGACTTAAAAAATTACAATTTACTGGAAGAGCAAGATGTTTTGATAATGAAGAAAGTGCAATGAAAGCAGTTCAAAGCAGAAAATATAAAGATGGTGATGTAATTATTATTAGATATGAAGGACCAGTTGGTGGACCAGGTATGAGAGAAATGCTTTCAACAACAGGTGCAATTTATGGTCAAGGTAAAGGAGAAAAAGTTGCTTTAATAACTGATGGAAGATTCTCTGGAGCAACTCGGGGATTTTGTGTAGGTCACGTAGGACCTGAGGCTGCATTAGGTGGACCTATCGCTCTATTAAGGAATGGAGATATTATTGATATTGATGCTAAGAAAGGAACAATTAATGTTCGATTAACTAGAGCACAATTAGCTTCAAGAAGACGAAAATGGAAAGCTAGAAAATCTGATTTTGGATCAGGAACTCTTTGGAAATATGCACAAACTGTTGGACCTGCGTATTTAGGAGCACCAACACATCCAGGTAAGAAAAACGAAGTTAAGGATTATTCAAAAATTTGATGAAAATTCGCCCTGTTATTTTATGTGGTGGCGCTGGAACAAGACTTTGGCCAAAAGCTAAAAAACATCAAGCTAAACAATTTATAGATTTTGGTAATTGGACTTTATTAGGTAAAACTTTAGAGAGAGTTAAAGCATCGATATATGATACTCCAATTATAAGCACTAATGCAAAATATTTAAAACAAGTAAAACAACACTTAAAAAAACATAAGATAAGAAAATTCAAAATAGTTTTAGAGCCAGCTAAAAGAAATACAGCACCAGCTATTTTAAGTACTGCATTAATAAAAGATATACCTAATAAACAACCATTAATGTTCTTAGCTGCTGATCATTTGATAGAGAAGGTTGCATTATTTAATAAAGCTATCAAAAAAAATCAAAAAAAACTTACTCATAATAATATCTTTATCTTTGGAATTAAGCCTACAATCCCTTCAAGTGAGTTTGGCTATTTTTTAACAAAAAATACTAAAGTAACTAGATTTATAGAAAAACCAAAAGAGGCTAAAGCTAAACAAATAATTAGTAAAAAAGGTTATTGGAATTCTGGAATGTTTTATTTGAGAAAAGACTCGATCATTAATAATTTTAAGAAATACCAGCCAAATATTTACCGAAACTGTAATAACGCTTTAATAAAAGCAAAATATAAAAGTAACGTGTATTATTTAAACAAACAAGCATTCACCCAAGCAACAGCTAAGTCTTTTGACTATGCAATATTAGAAAAAACTAAAGATATAAATGCTATCAAGTTGGATATTCCTTGGTCTGATTTAGGATCTTGGAAAGAAATCTGTAAAATGTACGGAAGAAATAAGAAACATTATTATAAAAAGAAAAATGTATTCCATAAACCTTGGGGTAGTTATGTTAATTTATTTAATGGTAAAGAATTCTTGATAAAAGAACTATATGTAAAACCTAAAGGTATATTAAGTCTTCAGAAACATCATCATAGAGCTGAGCATTGGGTTGTTACTCATGGTAAACCTAAAATTACGTTAGATAAAAAATATTTTACCATGAAACCTGATGAAACTATTTTTATACCATTAGGTGCAATCCATAGAATAGAAAACCCATATAAAAAACCAGTAAAAATAATTGAAGCACAAGTAGGCTCAATTTTAAAAGAAACTGATATAGTTAGATACCAAGATATTTATGGAAGAATAAAATAATTATTTTACAAGAAAATTCACTTTTTTATTTGATAGATTTAAATGAATTTTTTTATATGAACCAAAATTATCTCCATCAATTTGAACAGGTATCAAATCATTTCCATCAATTGTAATGTTTTGTGCATAAGTAGTAATAACATTTTTATTTTTACTTAAATCACCATTAAGAATTATTAAAAATATTGAATATAATAAACTAATCCTAGTCAAATCTTTAAATATATAGGTAACTAATTTGTCTTCAAAAATATTTGTTTTATTTATTTTATGATGTCCAGCGTAATATTTGGTATTTGAAGATAATATCCAGTCTGCTTGATAAAATTGACCATCAAAAGTGACATTTAATTTTTTATTATTCATAAACAAGAAATATTGAAAACCTTTGATAGCAAATATAATTTTACCTAGAATCTTTTTAATTTTTGAATTAATTGAATGAACAATTTTTGCATCCCATCCTATACCAGCCATTAAAAAGAAATAATTATCGTTAATTTTTACAAGATTAGAGGATTTATAATTATTAGAAACCAACACATTTACTATATCATCAACTTTTTTATTCATTGATAATTCAGCTTGAAGCAAATTTGCAGTGCCAGCAGGAATATAACCTATGGCAAAATCGTCTTTAAAATCAAAATTATTTTTAATTAATTCATTAATTGCAAAAGAAACTGAACCATCACCACCAGCTACTATTAGTCGATCATAATTTTTTTGGTTAAAATTTTTGAAAATTTTCTTAGCTTGATTTATTGTTTTTGTTTCAAAGTAGTCTACAGAAATATTCTCTTTTAACTTAGATAAAATCCTATTTATGAATATAGATTTTCTTCCAGAGGAAGAATTCAAATTATAAATCAAACAACATAACATAATTAATCCTTAAAAAATTTTTAACAAATTTGTAACATTCAAATGAAATAAGAATTACATGATTCGTGTTACAGTTGTATTAAAATATAGGTCTTTAAATGCCTAATTTACTTAAATATAAAAGTATATTTATTTCTGATGTTCATTTAGGTACCAAGGGTTGTCAGGCAGAAAAACTTTTAGAGTTTTTTAAAAACTCAAGATCCGAAAATCTTTATCTTGTAGGGGACATTATAGATATCTGGGAAATGCAAAAAAGTTTTTTTTGGCCTCAAGAACATAATGATGTAATCCAAAAAATTTTAAGAAAAGCTAGACATGGTACCAAAGTTTTCTACATAATGGGTAATCATGACGAAATGTTAAGAAAATTTATTCCAATGCATTTTGGTGACATCCATATGGTTAATAGAGTTATTCATGAAACAAATGCAGGAAAAAAATATGTTGTTGTTCATGGTGATGCTTGGGATGGTGTTATGAAACATGCTAAATGGTTATCTAAACTTGGATCAATAGCCTATAATTTACTATTAAAATTAAATGTAATAATTAATTTTTTTAGAAGATTGAGAGGAAAAGAATATTGGTCTCTTGCAAAATTTTTAAAGTATAAAGTCAAAAATGCAGTTAAATATATTGGTGAATATGAAAAAACACTTTCAGATTATGCAAAAAGAAAAAAATTTGATGGAATTATTTGTGGCCACATCCATCATGCTGAGGATAGAGATTTTAATGGGGTCAATTATTTAAATTGTGGAGACTGGGTTGAGTCCTGCACTGCATTAGCCGAAAATTATGATGGTAGTTTTGAAATATTATATTGGGACAAAATAAGAGAACAATATTTAGACGATAAAGAAATAATTGAACCAATTAAAACTGAAGAATTAAAAAAAGCTTCATAATTAATGAAAATTTTAATTGCTACAGATGCATATTTTCCACAAGTAAATGGTGTCGTAAGAACCTTACATGAAACAGGCAATGTATTAAAAGAACAAGGTCATAGAATAGAATATATTACACCTGACTTATTTTTTACTTTTCCGATGCCGAAATATAATGAAATTAGGTTGTCTATAAATGTATGGCCAAGAGTTGGTAATTTAATAAAGAAAATCAATCCAGATGCAATTCATATCGCTACCGAAGGCCCGATAGGCACTATGGCAAGAAGATATTGTTTAAAAAATAATCTAAAGTTTACTACGAGTTTCCACACAAGATTTGATAAATATCTAAAACTTTACTTTCCTATTATACCAGCAAAATGGGCTGAAAAATTCTTAGCAAATTTTCATAATAAAGCAGAGAGAATTTTAGTAACCACAGAATCTATGAGAAAAGAATTAATCGATATAGGTATAGATGACAATAAAATGATTACTTGGACTAGAGGAGGAAATCATGGAGCTTTTAAGAACCCTAAAAAAATTGAATTACCTCATAAAAGACCTATTTGGATTTATGTTGGAAGAGTTGCAGTTGAAAAAAACATAAGAGCTTTCTTAGAATGTGATTTAGAAGGTACAAAAATAATTATAGGAAAAGGACCTGATTTAAAAAAATTGAAAAAAGAATTTCCAAAAGATATTTTTTTAGGAGAAAAAACAAATGGTGAATTAGCATCACATTTTGCATCTTCCGATGTTTTTGTATTTCCAAGTAAAACAGATACATTTGGAATTGTTGTTACAGAGGCTTTAAATTGTGGAACACCTGTTGCTGCGTATCCTGTTCCAGGTCCTAAAGATATATTTGAAGGATCCAAAATAAATTGTTTAGATGATGATCTTAAAGTATCAGCCCAAAAAGCTTTAAAAGTTGACAGAAATGATTGTCTTGAATTTGCAAAAAAATTCACTTGGGAAGAAACAGCAAAAATATTTTTTAACAATATTTCACCAAATCATTAGTTAATTTTTCCTTAATTTATTTGCATTAAAAAGTGTAATGATGCAAAATTAAGCCATCTAAATTTATGGAATATTTCGTCATTCTACTTATAGTTGTGATAGTTTATCTTCTCTATTTACTTAATCAAAAAAAAAATAAATCAATAAATACCGCTACAATAGTTAATAAAAGAGAAGAAAAAACAAAAAGAGTAATTATTGATGAGCTTGAAGATCAATTTTTTGCATTAAATAAATTTAACATAATTAAATATGCCAATCCAAGTGCATTAAAAAGATTTGGAAGTAATTTAATTGATAAAAACATATCTTCTATAATTCGAAAACCAGAATTAATAGAAAATATTGAAAAAGCTATCGTAGAAAATAAAACAAAAAATATCGATGTTGAAATAGACCTCCCATCATATCAATTCTATAAAATTTATATTATTCCTGGCCCAACTCATTTGTTTACTGAACCAGACTCTGTTGTGTTATTTTTAAAAGATTTTACTGAAATTACAAAAGCACAAAAATTTAAAACTGATTTTGTAGCAAATGTAAGCCATGAATTAAGAACACCTTTAATGGCAATCAAAGGATCGCTAGAAACAATTGAGGGCCCAGCGTCTGATGATGAAAAGGCTAAAAAAAAATTTATGAAAATAATGACTGATCAATCAAATAGAATGGAAAATTTAATTAATGATCTTTTAATACTCACAAGAATTGAATTAGAAGAACACATAAGGCCAAACTCTTTAGTTGATATAAATGATCTTTTCAAAACAATCATCAGTAATTTTGAGATTGTTTTAAAAAGAAAGAAATTAAATATTAATTTATCTCTCGCCAATCCAACAGTTGTTATTGGAGATGAAAAAAAATTACAAACTGTTTTTTCTAATCTTTTAGATAATGCAATTAAGTATTCAAAGGAAAATAAGTCTATTTTTATAACAAGCAAAATTAGCGATGGTAAATTGTTAGAAAAAAATTTTATGATCAGTATTAAAGACGAAGGTGTTGGCATTCCTCAAAGATATATTTCTAGAATTACAGAAAGATTTTTTAGGGTAGATCTTGAACAAAGTAACAAGGTTGGTGGAACCGGTTTAGGATTAGCTATTGTTAAACATATAGTTACTCAACATCGTGGACACTATGAGATTCTAAGTGAGGAAAACCAAGGAACTGAAATTCAAATTTATTTACCAGCGAAAACTTAAATTTAAAAAATATTATATTGTAATAGTTTTAGAAGGTTTTTTTAACAATTCTTTACTTGATTAATGTTAATCTTTTAATTAATTTTTTTATATGGTTAAAATATTCAAAAATATTTTGATTTTTGCTTTTTTATTAAGCTCTATAACAACAAGTGTTTTTTCTAAAGATATCACAACATTATTAAGAAATCAGCAACTTACAGTTTTTGATATTGGAATTTTTAGATTAGAGGCAGATTTGAAAACTTCATATCCTTCTATTAAAGATCATTTAGAAGTTACTGAAGCTGAATTTTATACAGACGTAGTTACCTCGTATTCTAAAAATTCAATTGATTTAATTGTTTCTGTTCCTATGAATAGAAATCTCAAGAAGGAAAATTATTTTTCAGATTCTTTTAGATGTAGGAATATTTTTAATTCTGTAAGAGATTTTTTATTGAGGAATGAAAATTTGAGTAATTATAGATATACTATGGCTACAAGCTATTTAACCTCTATATTTTCAACCCCAAGTTCATGGCCAAGCTGGAGATATGATGAAGAAATTAGAGAGGAATTAGTAAACTTAGTAAAACTAGAAATAACTTTACGTCCAACCAAAGAACTAGCTCTTAATGAACAGGTAAACCCTGTTTCATGTATTGGTGGCTTAGAAACTGATATTGATCAAATAATTATATCAAAAAAATACAACTAAAAAGTTACCTTTTTAACAAAAGTGTAACAATTCTGTAATATTAAAGATTCAATAAATTTATACGAGTCAAACATCTTTTAATTAATAAATAACGAAAGGATTAAAGATAATGAAAAAACTAACTATAGTAATTGCTTCTTTAGTTGCACTTTCAATTGCAACTGTTGCTCAAGCAAGAGATCAAATTAAGATAGTTGGTTCTTCTACAGTATTCCCTTATGCAACAGTTGTTGCTGAAAGATTTGGTGGTTCAGGATTTAAAACTCCTGTAATCGAGTCTACTGGTACTGGTGGTGGAGCTAAACTATTCTGTGCTGGTGTAGGTGAACAACATCCAGATATTACAAATGCATCAAGAGCTATGAAAGATAAAGAAAAAGCTCTATGTAAGAAAAATGGTGTTAATGATATCGTTGAGATCGTAATTGGTAACGATGGTATTACATTAGCTTACAGCAAAGATGCAAAACCAGTAAACTTTACTAAAGAACAATTATATTTAGCACTTGCTGCTCATACAGTTGTTGATGGTAAATTAGTTCCAAATATTTATAAAACTTGGGACCAAATTGACCCTAGCTTACCAAAACAAAAAATTTCAGTGATGATCCCACCAGGAACATCAGGAACTAGAGATGCTTGGAATTCTTTAGTAATGAAAAAAGGTATGACTAAAGAAGCTAAAGCTCTTTATAAAGCTGGTTTTGAAGCTGGAAATAAAAAATACAAAAAACCTCAAAAACTTTACAGAGAAGATGGTGCTGCTATTGAAGTTGGAGAAAACGATAGTTTAATCATCCAAAAGTTAACTCAAGATAAAGAAATGTTTGGTTTCTTTGGTTTCAGTTATTTCTTAGCTGCAAAAGATAAATTGCAAGCAGCAAGTATTGATGGTGGACAACCGTCATTAAAGTCTATTCAAGACTACAGTTATGCTGTTGCTAGACCTTTATTCTTCTACGTGAAAAAAGCACACGTTGGAGTAATTCCAGGCTTACATGAGTTTGTGAAAGAATTCACAACTAAGAAAGCTATTGGAAAAGGTGGTTACTTAGCAGACATTGGTTTAGTGCCATTAGACTCTAAGTTGTATAAAACAACTAGAACTAATGCTACGAAGCTAGTTGCTATGGGTAATTAATTATTCCTCAGTTAACAAATAATTAAAAAGGGGGTCTTTTTAGACCCCTTTTTTTTAAAAAAAGAGTAAAGTCCTCACTTAAGGAGATTCTGTGAACTTAATATTATTTACATTTATTGTTCTTCTAGGTTTCACAAGCTATTATTTTGGACGCAAAAAAGCATATACAATTCAATCTACAAAAAAAAGATTAACCGCATTACCACAATTTTATGGTTATTATCTTGCAATCTGGTGTGCAATACCAGCCTTTATAATTTTTTCATTATGGGCAATTTTTGAGCCCACAATTGTAAAACTATTAATCTTAAGTGATTATTCAAATCAAGGTTATCTTGATGATGAATTAAATTTATTATACGAAAAATCAAAAGCATTGTCTCGAGGACAATTCACTGGAGAAATTACACCTTTTATTGAAGCTTCAGCTGAAAAATATTTAAGTCTTCGATCAATAGCTCAAAGTTCAAAAGTTGTTATAGTATTATCTGCAATTATTGCCTCTGTTGCTTATGCGTATAAAAGAATTTCATCTAATTCTAGAACAAGAGAACCAGTTGAAAAATTTTTGAACGCAGTTTTATTTACAGCTTCTTTAGCTGCAATATTAACTACTGTTGGAATAGTTTTCTCACTTATATTTCAAACTATAGATTTTTTTAAAGTAATTCCATTATTTGATTTTGTCTTTGGAACTCACTGGTATCCAGCAAAAGCTTTTGTTAGAGATTCTTCTGAGGCTTTAGATCCGACAATGTATTCAGATACTTTTGGAGCAGTCCCTATTTTTGCAGGTACTTTTTTTATTGCATTTATTGCTATGTGCGTTGCTATCCCAATTGGATTAATGAGTGGAATTTATTTAGCTGAATATGCATCAACTAAAGTTAGACAATATGCAAAACCATTAATTGAAATTTTAGCTGGTATACCAACAGTTGTTTATGGTTTTTTTGCTGCCCTAACTGTTGGACCATTTTTGAAAGAATTAGGAACTTCAATGGGTCTTGAAGTTTCAGCTGAAAGTGCTTTAGCAGCAGGAGGGGTAATGGGTATTATGATTATACCATTTATTTCAAGTTTAAGTGACGATGTAATTACAAGTGTGCCTCAAAGTTTAAGAGATGGAAGTTACGCTATGGGAGCAACTAAATCAGAAACAATTAAGAGAGTTATTTTTCCCGCGGCATTGCCGGGGATAGTTGGATCTATTTTACTTGGTGTTTCAAGAGCTATTGGAGAAACAATGATAGTTGTTATGGCCTCTGGTTTAGCTGCTAATTTAACTTTAAATCCTTTAGAGTCTACTTCAACGATTACAGCTCAAATTGTAGTTATTCTAATTGGTGACCAAGCTTTTGGCGACCCAAAAACCCAAGCTGCTTTTGCTTTAGGTATGTCATTATTTTTAGTAACACTTTGTTTAAATATTGTGGCCTTGAGAGTAGTTAAAAAATATAGAGAAAAATATGAATAAAAATAAAGAACAATTATTAAATAAAAGATATAAAGCTGAACAGCGATTTCGCTTATACGGTCTGAGTGCAATTTTTATGGCACTTTTATTTTTAATAATCTTTATTTTTAAAATTTTTTCAACTGGCTATTCAGCTTTTCAAAAAACATGGCTTATTGTTCCAGTAACTTTTGATGCTGAATTAATGATGTTAGACCAAAATCCTTCTAAAGAAGATTTACAGGACGCTGATTATTACGATATAGCATTAAAATCAATGGCTGATTTAGATCCAAACGCCAATGAAGATCAAGAAAATGAATTGAAGAGAATGGTGTCTTATTTTTTTGAAAAAGAAATTAAAAATGAACTTTTAAATGACCCTAATTTAATAGGAAAAACAAAGGAAGTTTATCTAACTGCTTCAGATGATTTAGACCAAGTCTTTAAAGGAAATTATCCAAGAGATTTACCTGAAGACCAAAGAAGAGTAAGCGATTATCAATTAAAAATTTTTGATCAACTTGTTGCAAATGGTAAGGTTGAAAGTAAATTTAATATAAGTTTTTTTACAAATGCTGACTCAAGAGAAGCTGAGCTAGCTGGAATAGCAAGTTCATTTATGGGCTCAATTTTTTCTATACTTGTTTGTTTAATGATAGCTTTTCCTGTTGCGGTTCTAGCTGCAATCTATCTTGAAGAATTTGCCCCTAAAAATAGATTTACTGATTTTATTGAAGTTAATATAAACAACTTAGCAGCGGTTCCATCTATAGTTTTTGGTCTATTAGGGTTAGGAGTTTTATTGGCTATATTTCATTTACCAAGGTCTACCCCATTAGTTGGAGGTATCACTTTGTCCTTAATGACTTTACCAACAATAATTATAGCTGCTAGAGCATCTTTAAAAGCAGTTCCACCAAGTATAAGAGAGGCAGCACTTGCTATGGGAGCAAGTCGAATGCAAACCACAATGCATCATACAGTCCCTCTTTCTATGCCTGGCACGTTATCAGGAACAATAATTGGTTTAGCTCAAGCTTTAGGAGAAACTGCACCCTTAATTTTAATTGGAATGGTTGCTTTTGTTAACACGATACCTGGATCACCCATGGATCCTGCTGCAAGCTTACCAGTTCAAATTTATATTTGGGCTGAAAGTGCTGAAAGGGGATTTGTAGAAAAAGTTTCGGCATGTATAATGGTCTTACTTGGCTTTTTAATAATAATGAATTTATTTGCCCAAATAATAAGACATAAGTTTGAGAAAAAATGGAGTTAAAATGATAAAGATTAAAGCAAAAGATGTTGATGTTTTTTATGGAAAAAAACAAGCGCTCTTTAATATAAGTTTAGATATTGAGGAAAATCAAGTAACGGCATTAATTGGTCCATCTGGTTGTGGTAAATCAACTTTCCTAAGATGTCTTAATAGAATGAATGATGTAATTGATATCTGTAGTGTTAAAGGAGAAATTTTAATTAATGATTTTAATATCAATGATAAAAGTTGTGATGTCGTAAGACTAAGAGAAAAAATTGGTATGGTTTTTCAAAAACCCAATCCTTTCCCAAAAACTTTATATGAAAATGTGTCTTACGGTCCAACAATTCATGGTATGGCTCAATCAAAACAAGAAATGGATGAAATTGTTGAAACTAGTTTGAAAAAGGCTGCACTATGGGAAGAGGTAAAAGATAGGTTGCATGAACCTGGAACTGGATTATCTGGAGGACAACAGCAAAGACTTTGTATTGCTAGAGCGATTTCTGTAAGACCTGAAGTTATATTAATGGATGAACCTTGTTCAGCATTAGATCCAATAGCAACAGCACAAATTGAAGAATTGATTGATGAGTTAAAAAAAGAGCACACAATAATAATTGTAACTCATTCTATGGCTCAAGCAGCACGTGTTTCTCAAAATACAGGTTTTTTTCATTTAGGTCAATTGATTGAACATGGATCTACTGATAAAATATTTAAGAATCCTGATAATAAAAAAACGCAAGATTATATAACAGGGAGGTTTGGATAATGTCTGAAGCACCACATACAGTCAAATCTTACGAAGAAGAACTAAAAAATCTTAATGCTAATATAATTAAAATGGGAAGTGCATGTGAAGATTCTTTAGGTAAAGCAATTCAAGCCATTACGACAAGAGATAATAATATTGCAGAAG
>CACDNT010000008.1 GCA_902554195.1 uncultured Pelagibacteraceae bacterium | reverse complement strand
TTTTATCTTGTTTGTTAAGTTTAATCTTTATTTTGTTTTTAGTTCTATAAATATCTTTAATTTTAGGTAAATAAACAAAATCCACTTTTAATTTTTTTAAAATTTTTAGATCTTTTTTTATATTTCTAGGATATTTTTTGTAGTCTTCTTTGTTATTAAATTGTTTAGGATTTATGAATATACTTACTATGGTTTTATTGGATAGTTTTAAAGATTTTTTAATTAATGAGATGTGACCATCATGAAGGCTACCCATAGTAGGCACAAATCCAATATTTGAATTGCCAAATAATGCCTCATTTAAATCAATATTGTTTAATAAAGTTTTCATTTGTATAAAATATTTTAATAAGTAAAACATTTAAATGATTAAACAAGCAATTATTCCATTAGCTGGTTTAGGCACAAGGTTATTACCTTTAACCAGCATATTTGCGAAAGAACTCCTTCCTATTAATGGAAAACCAGGAATTGAGTATATTCTAGATGAATGTGCAGATGCTGGTATTAAAAAAATAGTTTTTATAATTTCAAAAAAAAAACGAATGATAAAAGATTATTTTTACAAGGACAGCTTTTATAAAAAAATAATTAAAAAGAAAAAAGATCCTAGAATTATTAAAGAATATAAAAAAATTTTGAAATATAAAAAGATGATTAAATTTGTTTATCAAAATAAACCTCTAGGAACAGGCGATGCAGTATTAAAAACAAAAAAATTTATCACAGATGATTTTTTTCTTATGTTATTACCAGATGACTTAATAATTAAGAAAAATTGTTCAAAGTCTATGATTAATATACATAATCGCTACAAATCATCTGTAATGGCAAGTATTAATGTCCCAAAAAAAACTGTCTCGCGATGGGGAATTTATAAATTAGGAAAAAAAATGAATAAAAATAATTATCTTATAAATGATGTTATTGAAAAACCTTCAATCTCAAAGGCACCATCAAATAAAGCTGTAATAGGACGATATATTCTTCCAAAAAAAATATTTTCTAAATTATTAAATCAAAAACCAGGTAAAGGTGGTGAAATTCATATCACTGACGCAATACAATCTTTAATACAAAACAATGAAAAATTTATCGCTCATAATTTTACCGGGAAATACTTGGATTGTGGAAGTATGGATGGTTATATCAAATCAACATTAGAAATAGCAAAATCATGAAACTTTGTATGATAGGTACTGGTTATGTAGGTTTAGTTAGCGGTGTATGTTTTGCAGACTTGGGCAATGATGTAATTTGTGTCGATAAAGACTTAAAGAAAATAGATCTACTTTCTAAAGGAAAAATTCCTATTTATGAACCTGGACTAACCGAACTAGTAAATAAAAATTATAAAAATAAAAGATTAAAATTTTCATCTGATTTAAAAAAATCCATAAAAGAGTCTGATATAATTTTTATTTGTGTTGGAACGCCAACTAAAAAAGGTGGTGACAGTGCAGATCTAAGTCAAATTTTTCAAGCAGCAAAACAGATAAGTCTATCAATTAATAAATTTAAGATAATAGTCACTAAGTCAACAGTACCTGTTACAACAGGTGATGAAATTGAAAAAATTTTATTAAAAAAAAAGAGTAATAAGAATAAATTCTCTGTGGTATCAAATCCAGAATTTTTAAGAGAGGGTGAGGCTATCCGAGATTTTATTTTTCCTGATCGAATAGTTGTTGGATCTAATGATAAAAAGTCTAACCGTATAATGAATAACTTATATACACCTTTAATTTCTAAAGGAGCTCAATATATTCATACCTCAAGAAGGGCTGCAGAATTAATCAAATATGCATCCAATGCTTTTTTAGCTACAAAAATCACGTTCATAAATGAAATTGCAAATTTATGTGAAAAAACAGGAATAAATATCGAAGATATCTCAATTGGGATGGGTTTAGATAAAAGGATTGGCAGTCGTTTTTTAAGAGCTGGTCCAGCATATGGTGGATCTTGTTTTCCAAAAGATACTAAAGCTATAACCTCAACTGCTGATAAATTTAAAACTAATTTATCTGTGATAAAGTCAGTAATTAAATCTAACCAAAATCGGTCTAATCTTTTGTTAGGTAGAGTTTTCAAAATTTTGAATAATAAGATCAGAAATAAGAAAATAACTTTTTTGGGAGTTACATTTAAGGCTAATACCGACGATATGAGAGACTCATCAAGTTTATCAATGATCCCATCTCTAGTTAAAAAAGGTGCAAAAATTAAATATTTTGACCCAACTGGATTTAAAAAAGAATTTTCGAAGATTAAAAATGTTTCTTACATTGATAATATCAAAGACTCTGTTAAAGACTCAGATCTTGTAATAATTCATACAGAATGGAATGATTTTAAGTCAATTAATTTTAAGAATTTAGTAAAAGGTAAAAAATTTATTATTTACGATATGAGGAATATATACTCTCCACTGAAAATTAGAAATCAAGGTTTTAAATATTATAGTATTGGAAGATAAGTTTTAATTAAGCTCAAATATAGCATCAACTTCAACAGCAACTCCTAAAGGAAGACTATTAACACTTACAGCTGCTCTTGTATGCATTCCTGCATCACCAAAAACTGATGCGATTAAATCAGATGCACCATTAATTACCTTAGGTTGATCCTGAAAATTATCAGTAGAATTAACAAAACCTGTTAGTTTAATACAAGATCTGATCTTTGTAAGATCATTGTCGCATGCCTTCATTATTTGAGAAATAATACTTAAAGCACATCTTTTTGCTGCATTATATCCAGAGTCGACATCTAAATCTTTTCCAACTTTACCTTTAATTAGTTCACCTTTTTCATTAATTGAAATTTGTCCTGACACAAATAACATCTTTCCCGTAATTTTTGTTGCAACATAATTTCCAACTGGTGCTTTAGCATCAGGAAGCTTTAACCCAAGTTTTTTTAAATTTTTTTGATAGTTCATTATTTCTTTTTTTTCTTTTTTGTTTTATCGTATTCTTTTCTTTTCTCAATCAATATTAACGCTTCTTCCATTGTAATTTCTGTTGGATCCTTTTCCTCAGGTATTGTAGCATTTAGAGATTTATACTTGATATATGGTCCATATTGTCCCTTCATAATTCTAACTGGTTTTTTATCCTCAGGGTGTTCACCTAAATCTTTGATCATTGAAGAAGACATTCTCCCTGGTTTAGCTTCCGCAATTAATGTTATCGCTCTATTTAAACCAATAGAGAAAATTTCTTCAATATTTTCTATTCGAGCTGATTTATTTTCACACTTTAGATAAGGACCAAATCTACCAGTGTTTAAAGTAATTTCTTTTTGATTATCAGGATTTATTCCTAAAGATTTTGGTAGGGAGCATAAAAATTGTGCTTTTTCTAAATCTATACTCTCTAGTTCCAAACCCTTTGGAATAGAAACATTTTTTAAAAGTTCATTTACATCCGATTTAAGTTTTTTTGTTTTCTTTTTTTTCTTTGATGTTTTTTCAATTTCTATATCTTCTGGAATTTTTTCATACTGCAAATATGGACCGAATCTTCCGTTTTTAAGATATATATCATTGCCGTTCTCATGTTTTCCAATAAATTTTGGTTCAGCTAACTGTGCTTGTGCCGCTGCTTTAGCTTTAGACAAAGGTCTTGTAAATTTACATTCAGGGTAATTTGAGCAACCGATAAACGCACCACCCCTAAAGCTATTTTTTAAGCTTAGTGTCCCCGAATTACATAATTGGCACTTTCTAACAATATTTCCTTTATCATCCTTATCGAAAACTAAATCCCCTAAACTATCATTTAAAAGATCTAAGACCTCTCTTGTTCTTTTTTCCTTTACTTCAGCCACATTGCTATTGAAGTCTTTCCAGAACAGTTCTAAAACTTTTATCCAGCTTTCTTTACCAGTTGTAATTTCGTCTAATTGATCCTCTAAACCAGCAGTAAAGTTATAATCCACATATTTTGAGAACAATTTTTCAAGAAAAGCTGAAATAAGTTTTCCTCTATCAGTTGGAAAAAATCTTTTATTCAATATCTCCGCGTAACCTCTATTTGCTATTGTAGAAATTATACTTGCGTAAGTAGATGGTCTTCCTATTCCTAATTCCTCAAGTTTTTTTACCAAGCTAGCCTCAGAATATCTTGGAGGGGGTTGTGTAAAATGCTGTTCATCTATTAAGGATTCAATATTTACAAGCCCTTTAGAAACAGAGGGTAGAATGTTTTCATCATCATCCGTACTTTGATGACTATATATCTTTAAAAATCCATCAAATTTGAGAACTGATCCACTTGCTTTGCATACTGTATCATTATTATTTGATGTAATTGTTATAGTATTTCTATCAAATTTAGCAGATTGCATTTGAGAAGATAAAGCTCTACTCCATATTAAATCATAAAGTTTATTTTGATCTGTGCTTAGATACTTTTTTACACTTTGGGGAGTTCTGATAACATCCGTTGGTCTTATCGCTTCATGTGCCTCTTGTGCATTTTTTGCCTTTTTACCAGAATAATTTAAAGCACTCTCAGGTAAATATTCATTACCGATTTCTTTTTTTATATAATCTCTAAAAGCCATAACAGCATCTTTTGATAAATTAGTACCATCTGTTCTCATATATGTTATCAAACCAATAGTTTCTCCCTCAATTTCGACACCTTGGTAAAGTTTTTGAGCAATTTGCATAGTTCTTGATGCACCAAAACCTAATCTACTTGAAGCTGTTTGTTGAAGAGTTGATGTAGTAAATGGTCCTGATGGATTACGATTTACTACTTTACTTGATATATCAGTGATACTAAATTTTTTTTGATTGATGCTTGATATAGCCTTATTTATCTCGTCTTTATTTCTAAAAGAGAATTTTTCAACTTTGTTGTTATCTAGTTGACTAATACTTGCAAGGATATTTTGATTTTTTTCATCTTTAAATTTGACACTTAAAGTCCAAAATTCTTCTGGCTTAAAGGACTCAATTTCATGTTCTCTTTCAGTTATCAATTTTAAAGCTACTGATTGAACTCTTCCTGCAGATTTAGAGCCTGGAAGTTTTGTCCATAATATTGGTGAAATATTAAAGCCAACCAAGTAATCTAAGGCTCTTCGAGCCATGTAAGCATCAACTAAAAGCGGTTCAATTTGTCTTGGATTTTCAATGCCATGAATTACTGCTTTTTTTGTAATTTCGTTAAAAACAACCCTCTCTATTTCTTTATCTTTAAGAAGTTTTTTTTCATTTAGATATTCTTTTACATGCCAAGCTATTGCTTCTCCTTCACGATCAGGATCGGTAGCTAATATAATTTTTGAAGAATCTTTGGCTGCGTCAGTAATTTCTTTCAGATATTTTTTTGAAAAGCTATCAATTTCCCATTCCATCTTAAAATCTTGATCTGGATCAACAGAACCATTCTTAGAAGGTAAATCTCTAATATGCCCATAACTAGCTAAGACTTTATAATTATCACCTAAATATTTATTGATAGTTTTGGCTTTAGCTGGACTTTCTACAATAACCAAGTTCATAAATGACAAACTACCTAAAAGAGTTAGATAGTCAAATTAATAAATTTTTGTCTTAGTTTCTTCTTTATTTTTCAATCTTTTAATATTTTCTCGATGGGTAAAAAATATTAACACAAACATGATTATAAAAAAAAATATATCATTAAATTGACCCGTGACCATTAAATAAACAGGAATTGATACAGAAGCAATTAATGAAGATAAAGATGAAAATTTTGTTATAATAAAAATTACAAACCAAGATAAAGCAAAGATAATTCCAAAATAAATATTTATAGCAAATAGAATACCAACATATGTTGCAACACCTTTGCCTCCTTTAAATTTGAGCCATAGAGGAAATACATGACCTATAAATGCACATAATGATGCCAAATATAAGAAATCTGTGTGATAAATTTTAACAAATATAACAGGGATAACCGCTTTTAAAATATCAAGAGATAACGTGATGTAACCAACTATCTTATTACCAGTTCTGAGTACATTTGTAGCTCCAATATTTCCAGATCCGATATCTCTTATATCTTTTTTCAAAAAAATTTTTGTTAGTATCAATCCAAATGGAATTGAACCCATCAAATATGAAATTACACCTATGATTATGATATCCATGCTATAACTTAAATAATTCTTTACCGTTTACAAACGTATTTGTGACTTTGCCTTGAAGTTTTTTATCTTCGATAGATGTATTTTTTGATTTTGAGATAAGCTTATCCTTTTTTACAATCCATGGTTTA
This sequence comes from uncultured Pelagibacteraceae bacterium, assembly GCA_902554195.1. Classification (GTDB taxonomy): domain Bacteria; phylum Pseudomonadota; class Alphaproteobacteria; order Pelagibacterales; family Pelagibacteraceae; genus Pelagibacter. The sequence goes on along the minus strand of CACDNT010000008.1, from coordinate 30,035 downwards.
TCTATATCTACTATACAAAGATCTGCATTATTCCCAATAGATAGATTCCCTTTATTTATTTTTAATATTTTAGCAGGATTTGATGTTAATGCTTTTATTATTGTTTCTAATTTAAGTGATCCGTTATGATATAATTCTAAACTTAGAGACAACAGGGTTTCTATCCCTGACGCACCTGTTGCTGCTTGAGCAAATGTTAATCTTTTTGTCTCTTCATCTTCAGGTTTGTGATCTGAAACTATTACATCAATTAAATCGTCCTTTAAACCTTGTATTAAAGCTAATCTATCTTCTTCTCTTCTTAATGGTGGAGATAATTTCAAAAATGTTTTGAAATCTCCTATGTCGTTTTCATTTAAAGATAAATTATTAACTGAAACACCACATGTGAATTTTACTATTTCCTTTCTTGATTTAATTACTTCGATAGACTTTTGTGATGATAATTGAGAGATATGATATCTGCATTTAACCTTTTCAAGTAAAGTTAAATCTCTCTCAATTAGAATACGCTCAGCGATTTCAGGTATACCAGATAGACCTAATTTTGAAGCAATTATTCCAGAGTTAATCATACCATTTTTTGCTAGCTCATAATCTTCAGCGTGCTGCATTATTAAGCTACCCAAATCTTTAGCAGAGTTCATTATTCTAGACATCAATCTTGGGTTTTGAATTGTTTTAACGCCATCCGTGAATGCAATTATTCCTTTATTTTGCAACAAACCAAATTCAGTCATATTTGTACCTTCAGTATTTTTTGTTAAGGAGGCACATGGAAAAATATTTATCTTTGATTTATCTCTTCCTCTTCTTTTTAGAAAATCGACTATAGAAACATTATCAATTACTGGATCTGTATTGGGCATTGTTACAACTGAAGTGACACCACCTGAGAGTGCCGCATTACTCAGAGTCCTAAAATTTTCTTTATACTCATAGCCTGGTTCACCAACAAAAACTCGCATATCGACTAATCCAGGGAAAATATACTTACCCTTTAAATCAATCGGTTTCTCTCTACTTGGTAAATTATTAATATTTACTTTTTTTCCTATGGCTTCAATTTTTCCATCTTCACTTATAATCAGACCCCCATTCTCATTCATGGAGTTATAAGGATCAATTATATTTGCATTTATAAAATATTGTTTTTTCATTATGTACAAAATATTTTAAGACAAGCCATCCTCACTGCGACACCTAATTCAACTTGCTCTTTAATTACACTTTTGTTGATATCATCCGCTAACATTGTGTCTATTTCTATACCTCTGTTCATTGGACCAGGATGCATTATTAAAGCATCAGATTTGGCATGTTCTAATTTGTCAGGAGTTAATCCATAATATTCATAATATTCTCTATTGGATGAAAGATATGAACTTGTCATTCGCTCATTCTGTAATCTCAACATCATAACAATATCACAATCTTTCAATCCTTTTTTCATATCTGTAAAAGTATTTACACCAAATTTTTCAATTTCTTTTGGCATAAGATTTGTTGGAGCAATTATATTCACTTCTGCTCCCAACATACTAAGTAAATAAATATTTGATCTAGCAACTCTTGAATGTAGTATATCTCCACAAATTGCTATTTTTAATCCTTGTATTTTTTTTTTACGAGTAATGATTGTTAATGCGTCTAATAAAGCTTGAGTAGGGTGTTCTCTTCTTCCATCACCAGCATTAAGAACTGCACAGTTTACTTTTTGTGAAAGTAGATTACATGCTCCAGAATCTTGATGTCGAATTACAATAATATCAGGATGCATTGCATTAAGTGTCATTGCTGTATCTATTAATGTTTCACCTTTTTTAATTGCTGAGTTGCTAATATTCATTGACATAACATCAGCCCCAAGTCTTTTACCAGCTAACTCAAACGAGCTTTGAGTTCTAGTGGAAGGTTCAAAAAATAAATTAATTTGAGTTTTACCTCTTAAAACATCAACTTTTTTATTTTTACTTTGATTTACTTTGATAAATGAATTTGCTTCATCAAGTATTAAGTTAACATCATTAATTGATAAATCTTGGATCCCTAATAAATGTTTTTGAGAAATTTTAATAGCCTGATTTGTTTTAATTGCCATTAAAACCAACTCTATAACTATAAACCTCTATAATAGCAAGTATTAATTATTCAAAAAATCCAAAGCTCCTTGTAATATAAAAGCAGCAGCGTTTTCATCTATCTTTTTTTCTCTTTTACTCACATTAATATCTAATTGGCTAGACAGATTAAAAGCGCCAACAGTTGACAGTCTCTCATCCCAGAGACAAACTGGAATATCTAAGTTTTTTTCAATATTTTCGGTTGTATCTTTTACTGATTGAGCAGACCTACCTGAGGATCCATCCATATTCAAAGGATTTCCAACAATGATTCCTTTTATATCATTTTCATTAATAATTAACCTTAGTTCATCAACAAGATCTTTAAGTGAATTCCTATTTATTGTCTTTAGCGGTGTGGCTATCAATTGTTTGTCATCACAGATTGACACACCAATTCTTTTAGATCCGAGGTCTAAACCTATCAATCTACACTTATCTGAGTGTTTTTTTTTAAATTCCTCTAAAGTGATCATATTGTATATTTTAAACTTAAGTGATACTTTGCCTCTTATTTAAATAGCATATGAGTATAGATCTTAAAACAATAAAACATATATCTAAATTGGCAAGAATTTCAGTTGACGAGCAAAGAGCTGAAAAATTAGCTGGTGATTTAAATTCTATTTTTGATTTTATTGAAAAACTTAATGAATTAAAAACTGACAATGTAGAACCATTAACTTCTATTGCAGAAACAACATTAAAACTAAGATCTGATGAAGTAAAAAGTAAAAATATCAGAGAACAAATTATTAAAAATTCTCCTCAGGATAACGAGGACTATTTTGTTGTACCTAAGGTGATTGAATAATGTCAGATATTACAAAACAGTCCCTTACAGAACTTGTTGAAAATATTAAAAATAAAAAACTTTCTTCAACAGATGTGACCAAAGCATTTATTGATAGATCTGAAAAATCTGAACAATTGAATGCTTATATTACAAATGATTTTACATCGGCTTTAGATAACGCAAAAAAATTCGATCAAAAACCTAATTTAGATTTAAAACTGCCTGGTATTCCAATGGCAGTTAAGGATTTATTTTGCACAAAAAATATTAAAACAACTGCTGGTAGTAAGATTTTAAATAACTTTGTGCCAACTTATGAATCAACAGTAACTGAAAATATTTGGAATGAAGGTGCAATACTTCTGGGTAAGCTAAACTGTGATGAGTTTGCAATGGGTTCATCAAATGAAACAAGTTTTTTTGGCAATGTTCAAAGTCCTATTGATAAAAATTTAGTTCCAGGTGGATCATCTGGTGGTTCAGCTTCAGCTGTAGCTGGACAATTAACACCTGTTACAATTGGTACCGATACTGGTGGATCAATTAGACAACCAGCCTCTTTTACTGGAATTGTTGGATTGAAACCTACATACGGAAGTTGTTCAAGATATGGAATAGTTGCTTTTGCTTCATCATTGGATCAAGCAGGACCAATGGCACAAAATGTTAAGGATTGTGCTTTATTACATGAAGTGATTAGTTCCTATGATCCGAAAGACTCTACTTCAATAGATTTCAAAAGAAATCATTACAGTAAGGAACTTACAAATAACATAAAAGGAAAAAAAATTGGAATACCAAAAGAATATAGAGTCGATGGAATGCCAAAAGAAATTGAAGATCTTTGGCAAAAAGGTATTCAATATATTAAAGATTGTGGTGCTGAAACTATTGATATTTCTCTCCCAAATACAAGTTATGCTTTACCAACATATTATATAGTTGCTCCAGCAGAGGCATCATCAAACCTAGCAAGATATGATGGTGTTAAGTATGGATTTAGAGCTAAAGGTGAAAATTTAATTGATATGTATGAAAAAACTAGATCAGAAGGTTTTGGAGTTGAAGTTCAAAGAAGAATTATGATTGGAACTTATGTTTTATCTTCTGGTTACTACGATGCATATTATCTTAAAGCTCAAAAAGTAAGGAAACTAATTAAAAATGATTTTGATGAGGCTTATAAAAAAGTTGACGCAATTTTAACTCCATCAACACCTAGCTCAGCATTTAAAATAGGTGAAAAAACAAATGATCCAGTTTCAATGTATCTTAATGATATATTTACAGTTCCCGTTAACTTAGCTGGACTTCCAGGCATCTCAATACCTGCAGGACATGACTCAAAAGGTTATCCTTTAGGTTTACAAATTATTGGCAAAGCTTTTGATGAACAAAATATATTAAATATAGCTTATGCTATGGAAGAAAAGATCAATTTTAAAAACAAAATTACTGATTGGTGGATTAAATGAGTAAAAAAGATTCAGAATACTTTATTAATCGAAAAGACAATCAGTATGAGGTAGTAATTGGTTTAGAAGTTCATGCTCAAGTTTTATCTGAGTCTAAATTATTTTCTACTTCAGCAACTAAATTTGGAGCGGAACCTAATACGCAGGTTAGTTTAGTTGATGCTGCATTTCCAGGAATGTTACCGGTAATAAATGAATTTTGTGTTAAACAGGCAATTAAAACCGGTATTGGCCTTAACGCAAAAATTAATAAACGTTCAGTTTTTGATAGAAAAAATTATTTTTATGCTGATTTACCTCAAGGATATCAAATATCACAATTTAAAGATCCAATAGTGGGTGAGGGTAAAGTTATTTTGGATATGCCTTATGGTCAAAAAGAAGTTGGTATAGAAAGATTACACTTAGAACAAGATGCTGGAAAAAGTATACATGATCTTGACCCACAAAATACTTTTGTTGATTTAAACAGATCAGGGGTAGCTTTAATGGAAATAGTGAGCAAACCTGATCTAAGATCACCAGATGAGGTAAATGCTTACATCAAAAAACTACGATCTATAATGAGATATTTAGGAACTTGTGATGGTAATATGCAAGAAGGTTCTTTAAGAGCTGATGTGAATGTTTCTGTAAGACCAAAAGGTTCAAAAGAATTTGGTACACGATGTGAAATTAAAAATGTTAATTCAATAAAGTTTATGCAGATGGCAATAGAATATGAGGCTAATAGGCAAGTTGACTTAATAGAAGAGGGCAAAACTATTGATCAAGAAACAAGACTTTTTGATACGAAGAAAAATGAGACAAGGTCAATGAGATCAAAAGAAGATGCTCATGATTACAGATATTTTCCTGATCCTGATTTATTACCTCTCGAGGTTTCGGAAAAATTTATTGAAGAACTTAGAAATGATATTCCAGAACTTCCGGATGATAAAAAGAAAAGACTTATTGAAGAGTTTAAATTGTCCCCTTATGAAGCAAATATTTTAGTTTCTGATATTGATACAGCGAAATACTTTGAAGAAGTTGTAGCAAAAATGGGTAAGAATAAAGACATTAAGTTAGCAGTCAATTGGATTACAGGAGAACTATTTGCTGTTTTAAATAGCAAAGGTTTAGAAATTTCTCAAAGTCCAGTGAGCGCAAAGAATTTTGCCATATTAATAAATCTAATTAAGAATGGAACCATTTCAGGAAAAATAGCAAAAACTGTTTTTGAATTAATGATTGATGGAGATAAAGATCCACAAAAAATTGTTGAGGAAAAAGGATTAAAGCAACAAAGTGATCCAAAAGCTTTAGAGGCTTTAATTGATAAAATTATAAATGACAACAGAGAAAAAGCTATTGAATATAAACAAGGTAAAGAAAAATTATTTGGTTTTTTTGTTGGTCAAGCAATGAAGGCATCAGGTGGAAAAGCTAACCCTCAATTAATAAATGAGATCCTAAAGAAAAAATTATAAGGTTATGGGTTCAGACCTTAATATCACAAAACATTTACAAGATTATATTCTAAAGAATGGTTTGAAATTACATCCAATTCAAAAAGAAATAATAGATTACAACATATCACTTGGTGATTCAAAAAGAATGCAAATCTCTATTTCTCAATGTCAATTTCTACATCTGATTATTAAGGTTTCTAAAATTAAAAAAGTTCTAGAGATAGGAACTTTTACAGGTTTAAGTACATTATCCATGGCACTAGCCTTACCAGATGAAGGCAGTATAATTGCATTAGATAAAAATGTGGAAACAACCAAAGTTGCACAAAGCTTTTTTAAAAAGGCCAATCAAGATCATAAGATTAAAACAATGATTAAACCAGCATTAGAAACTTTAATGAGTATAAGAAATGAAAAATTTGACTTAGTTTTTATTGATGCAGATAAGATGAATTATAAAAAATATTATGAAATTTCTTTAGATTTATTGAATAAAGAGGGTTTAGTAATAATCGATAATGTATTATGGCATGGGGAAGTTGTTAACAAAGATATAAATGACAAAATTACAAAAAGTATTAGAGATTTGAATGATTTTATCTCTAAAGATACAAGAATTGAAAAGGTCATGGTACCTTTTGGTGATGGAATGACTGTTTGTAGGAAGATTTAATGTTCACTGTATTTGGTTTTTATAAATTTCAAAAAATAAATGATTTAAAAAAAAATCAAAAAATATTGAGTAATCTTTTAACTAATAAAAATATAAATGGATCAATTATCATATCTAAAGAGGGTTTAAATGGATCTATTTCTGGAATGAATAAAGATATTAAAACCACAATTATTAGATTAAAAAAAATTTTGAATATTAAAGAATTTGATAGTGTCAATAATTCAATAAGTAAATTTAAACCTTTTCATAAACCTAAAGTGAAAATTAAAAGAGAGGTTGTTCCAATGGATCTTAAAATGTCGAATAGGATCAAAAAAAAGAATACTCATATTGATCCAACAAAATGGAATAAATTAATAAAAAAAAAGGAAACTCTTTTATTAGATGCCAGAAAACCTTTTGAACATAAAGTTGGATCTTTTAAAAAATCTATAAATCCAAATATAGGTAACTTTAGAGATTTCCCAAAATATTTAAAAAAATTAAAAAAAGATCAGACAATAGCAATGTTTTGCACTGGTGGAATTAGGTGTGAAAAAGCCTCTGTATTTTTAGAAAAAAAAGGTTTTAAAAATATTTATCAATTAAAGGGTGGAATTTTGAATTACTTAAAAAAAATCAAACCAAAAAAAAGTTTATGGAAAGGCGAGTGTTTTGTATTCGACAACAGAGTAAGTTTAAAACACGGATTAGTGCAAGGAACCTATTCAATTTGTGGTGGATGTAGACAACCAATCTCGATTAAAGATAAAAAATCTAAAAAATATGAGGAGGGTGTAACTTGTCCTAATTGTTTTGATAAACTCTCAAAAAACCAAAAATCTCGTTTTAGAATGAGACAAAGTCAGATATACAAGGCAAAGCTATCAGGAAAAAAATATAATTTTCAAAAAGAATTTAACTAAGGATTTATTTGTCACAATCTTTCAAATTAACTAAAGATCCAATATGGTTTTTATTGAGAAAAGTTACTATTCCAGCAAGTGTTGGTTCATTATTTCAAACCTTTTACAATCTAGTAGACACATGGTTCGCAGGAAGAATATCTGCTGAAGCAATAGCAGCGATCGCAAAATCTTTTCCAATTTATTTTACTATTATTGCAATAGGTGTTGGATTAACTGCTGGAACTAATACTTTAATAGGAAATAATATAGGGGCTAATAATAAAAAGAAGGCGTCATTATTTGTTGCTCAATCAATTATTTTTGCAATCTTTTTATCCATACTAGTTACTTTTTTTGGTTTAAATGTTTCAGATTTTTTACTTTCTCTTATGGGATCAGACCAAGAGGCAATTATATTAACTAGAAAATATCTAGATGTAATTTTTTATGGAACTATAATTGTTTTGATACAAATTTCCTTAAATGGAACACTAAATGCGCAAGGGGATACAAAAAGTTACAGAAACGTTTTAATTTTTAGTTTCTTTTTAAATATTATCTTAAATCCATTATTTATTTTTGGTTATGGTTTTATTCCAGCATTTGGTATAGCTGGACTTGCAATAGCTACTGTAGTGGCTCAGTTTATCGGTCTTTTGTATTTAGCATATAAAGTTTATTGTTGTGAATTAAAACAATATCTTAAGCCTGAGTGTTTTATTCCAAAATTTGATCTTCTTGGGGAACTTTTGTATCAGACAATTCCTGTGATGTTTAGCATGTTGTTGATTGGCGTTGGTTTGTTCAACATCCTTTACTTTATTGGTCAATTTGGAGATTTAGCTACTGCTGGTTATGGTGCTGCTTTAAGAATTGAACAAGTTTTTTTACTTCCTGTAATTGGATTAAATACAGCGGTATTATCAATTGGGGGACAAAATTTTGGTGCAAAAAATTATGATAGATTGAGAGAATTATACAGAAAAGCTTTAATGTTTGGATCATCTTTTATGATATGTGCAGGAATAATAATATTTTTAGGTGCAGAGTTTTTAGTTTCATTATTTACTGATAACCAAGAGGCAATAAAGCATGGTGCAATATATCTAAAAGTTGCTGCATTAATTGGCCCAATTTATCCTGTTTTTTTTTATAACCACTGCAGTATTCCAAGCAGTGAAAAAACCATTGTACAGTCTTTATCTAAGTATTCTAAGATTAACAGCTCTTCCATTTTTAAGTTTATGGTATGTAATTAATATTAAAGGAGGGGATTATGAGGATATTTTTTATACGATTTTAGTAACAAATTGGTTTATGGGAATTGCAGTTCTAATATTTATTGGGTATTTTTTGAATAATGTTTTCAAACAAAATAAAAGTCTTTTTACTTACTAGTATTTGTCTAATATTTTTCTTTTTCACATACCTTGATGTAAAATCTAGTGAAATAAGGGTTATAGACGGAGATACTATTCATTTAAAAAACGAAAAAATTCGTTTTAGTGGCATTGATACTCCTGAAATTAAACAAATTTGTAATAAGAATAATGAGGTTATCAAATGTGGAATTCAAGCAAAACAATTACTTATTAATAAGATAGGTAAAAACAAAGTAAGATGTGTCAAGGAGGGTGTAGATAGATATAAGAGAATTTTAGCTGAATGTTTTGTAAATAATCAAAGTTTATCTAAGTATCTTGTTCGAGAAGGTTATGCTTTTGCTTACAGGAAATATTCATCAAAATACATTCCAGATGAGAATTATGCCAAAAAAAATAAAAAAGGTATGTGGGCAATGACTTTTGAATATCCTTGGGACTATAGAAGAAAAAATTAATCTTTTTGCAATTTTTTTTCTAATTTTCTAACAAGATAAGAAACAATTAGTATTAAGACTAAATATTCAAGAATTAGAAATGTATATATTTCTAGTGGCCGATAAGTTGTCACAACTAATTCGTTTGCTTTTCTAGTCAGATCTCCAATACCAATTATCGATACAAGAGAGGACATTTTAAGCACATATACAAATTGATTACCAATAGCTGGTAAAATATTCTTTATTGCCTGAGGTAGAATTACTAATCTTAATTTTCTAAAAAAACTTAATCCTAAAGAGCTTCCAGCCTCCCATTGTGATTTTTTTATTGAATTAATTCCTGCTCTAAATATTTCTGCTTGGAAAGCACTTTCGCTTATTGATAGAGCTATGATACCAGAAACGAATGGGCTAAAACTTATACCCGTCATGATTGGAAGACCATAATAAATCCATAAGATTAAAACCAATAAAGGAATTGCTCGTACAATCTCAACATAACCAATATTAAGGTAGGTTAAGAATTTACTTTTAGCCAGTGATGGAATAGCAACTAAAAGACCTAAAATAATTGAAATAATGATTGAGACTATACTAATATAAATAGTAGTTGTTATACCACTTAATAAAAACTTCAGATTAGTTAATCCCTCAATATTGTTTGGTGATAAGATCAACCAATTTAATTCACTTTTACCACATGACGTTAATGGAAAAATTAGAATTAATAATAAAAGATTTTTCACTCTTTAAGTTATAAAGAATAAAAAATTAATTACTAATTTTTTATAAGCTCTTTAGATTATATTTAGCTAATAACTTGTCGAAGAAGCCTGATGATTTTTTGTCTTTAATCCATTTATTAACATAATCATTCCACTTAGCATCACCCTTTGGTACCATCATTGCTAAAAATGCTGGATTTTTTCCACCATCTGGAACGATTGCTAACTGAGGATACTTAATGACCAATTTATTTGCCTCTGTTGAACTTGTAATATTACCATCAGCTCTACCTGCCAAGACTTCTTGGAAGTCTCTTGCTGGTGCTTCAATTGAGTTTAATTTTGATTTTGGGAAAAATTCTTTTGCCTTTTCCTCTTGAGAAGTACCAAGAGTAGTTGCGATTGTTACATTTGAATTATTAAGCGAGTCCCAAGTTGGAAATTTTTTTAAGTTCTTTTTGAGAACAAGTGGCACTGTAGCATATTTGTAATAGGTATCGGTAAAACCAGCTACTTCAGCTCTCTTTGGCGTTTTTGTAACACTAGTTGAGATATCATATCTTGCAGATGTTATTCCTGAAACAATAGTTTTCCATTCTGCAGGTACAAACTCAATTTTTACACCCATATCTTTAGCTAATTGATTCATTACATCGATATCGAAACCTTTATATTTGTTGGTTGCAGGATCTTTGACTGTCATAGGATCCCAATCTCCAGTGGTACCAACTTTAAGTACTCCAGAAGACAAAATTTTATCTAGATTAGATTCTGCGTTTAGTGAGAAGGGTAAAAGAGCAAATAATGCTACTAAAAATAATTTTTTCATATTTTTTTATTTAACTTATTTGAGATCTAAATGTGACTATAATCTTGACGCACTATCATTCATCCAAGCGAATAAATGCTCAGAAAATGAGCGTCTTACAAACAAATTCACTTCATTTTTATTTTGATTATGAATGATTACATCTATTTTTGCGAGAATTGTTTGGGTCACTGAGCCAATTTTACCTTTAAAATCATTAAAATTAAAAGGAGAGCCTGTTTGAAACAAATCATATATCTTATCCCCTTTGAGATTAATCCTCACGAATTGATCTGTGACATCCACCACAGCTCCTAAATTTAATTTAGATATGTTTTTATTCAAAAGTGTTTCAGTTTCATAAGAATTTGTATTTTCTTTAACAACGCTATTTGAAAAAATCATCCATTCATCAGGACTCAACCATAGAGCAGTCAATTTTTCACTTTGAGTGGAAGTATTTGCTTTTGTAGGCAAAACCATATTTAAAGATTTACCAACAGCTGATAAAAATTCTCTTTTTTTACCTCTTACTATCAATTTCATAACAGGTTTAACCTCGTTCATTTGTAGACCTTGATATGATTTTTCCTCTTTAATTGTATGATTATAATTTAGCATTTAATCTTTCACCTTCTTTATCTAAAAAAACTGGATCAGCTACAGTTACATTAATATTCTTATTTTCCATTGGTATGATCAATTTTTGCCCCAACATATTTTTTCCACCTTTTACAACTCCTAATGCGATCGACTTTTTTAAATTTGGGCTGTAATAACTTGAGGTTACATGGCCAAGCATTTCAATAGGTGATTTTTTTATATCAGCAACTATCTGTGCGCCTTCTTCCAAAACTTCCTCAGGATTTTCTGTCAATAAACCAACTAATTGTTTTCTATCTTCTCTAATAGTATCAGATCTATATAATGATCTTTTTCCAATAAAATCATATTTCTTTTTGCTTACTATCCAATCCATCTGTAAATCAATTGGTGTTAGTGTTGCATCAGTGTCTTGACCAACTATTATAAAACCTTTTTCTGCTCTTAATAAGTGCATCGTTTCAGTTCCATAGGGCGTAATATTAAAATCTTTACCTGCTTCCATACATTTTTCCCAAACAGATTTACCAAAGTTTGCTTGGATATTAATTTCATAACTATGTTCCCCAGTAAAACTAATTCTCATTACTCTACATTTAATGTTATTTATTTTCGCATTTTTGAATGACATATGTGGAAACTTTTCATCAGAAAGATCTAAATCAGGAATAACTTTTGAAACAATTTTTTTACTATAAGGTCCACAAACACTTATTGTAGCAAAATGATCAGTTACAGATGATAAATAGACATCTAATTCAGGCCATTCTGTCTGAAGATAATCTTCAAGTTTTCCTAACACGTTAGCTGCACCACCAGTTGTAGTGGTCATGATATAATGATTTTCACCCAATCTAGTTGTAACGCCATCATCATAAACCATCCCATCTTCATTTAGCATTAAACCATAACGACATTTACCTACAGCTAGTTTTGACCAAGCGTTAGTATAAACACGATTTAAAAATTCTGAGGCATCAGTACCTTGAATATCAATCTTTCCTAATGTAGATGCATCTAGAATACCTGCTGAGTCTCTTGCAGCTTTACTTTCTCTTTGTACTGCTTGATGCATATTTTCATTATCCTTTGGATAGTACCAAGCTCTTTTCCATTGACCAACGTTTTCAAATTCAGCATTGTTGGCAACATGCCAATCATGTATCGGAGTACGTCTAAATATATCAAAAAATTTTCCTACATTTCTTCCAACAATAGTTCCAAAAGTAAGAGGTGTATAAGGAGGTCTAAAAGTTGTAGTTCCGTGTTCACCCATTTTAGTTCCCGCTGTTTCTGAGATAATTCCAAGAGCATGCATATTACCAAGTTTACCCTGATCAGTTCCCATACCAGTAGTAGTGTATCTTTTTACATGTTCTATAGATCTAAACCCTTCCCTTAGAGCTAATTTAATATCTTTTGCAGTTGCATCGTTTTGATAATCAACAAAAGATTTAGTTTTCCCTATGGATTTATCAGATGGTAATAACCAGATATTTCTCTTTGATTGATTTAAACCTGAGATTGTTTCAACAGTTTTGTATTCAGAATTATCAATATCAAGAAACTTTTTAATTGAAGTTAAGGTATTCTTTATTATTTCCTCTAAACCAAAGTCTCCATTACAAGATCCAATACTAATTTGATCTGAAGGATAAACATTAGGTATAAATACTTGGTCTTCTTCTCTAAATTTTAATTTACCTCCTGATTGTGTAAACAAGTGTACTGCTGGGGTCCAACCACCAGATACACCTAAACAATCACAATTCAACTTTGTTTTGTCACCAATTACTGTTTGACCATCTTTTGAAAGTTTCATAATGGATATTCTATTTATTCTTCTATATCCGTAGGTATCAACAACAGTATAACCTTTGTAAATTTTAATATTATTTTTCTCAACTTCGTAAGAAATTTTAGAGTCAATTTGTTCTCTATTATCAATTATTGCATTAATTTTAATTCCTCTTTGAATTAAACTCATGGCTGTTTCATATGCCGTATCGTTATTGGTAAAAAGAATATTATTTTCACCACATGCCACACCGTATAAATCAATATATCTTTTAATTGCTGAAGATAACAGTATCCCTGGACGATCATTATTATCAAATATTAAAGGTCTTTCTATTGAGCCAGTTGCTGTAATTACTTTTTTAGCTCTAATTTTTAATAATCTTTGTCTTACTTTATTTTCTCTTTGATTAATCGGCAAATGATCAGTGAGATTTTCACGAGCCAATAGAAAGTTGTATCCATGGAATGCTGCAACGCTAGTTCTTGTTTTTATTTCTAAATTTTCTAATTTAGATATTTCGTTGATTTCTTTTTCTAACCATGAACTTGTTATTTGATTATTAATCTTTGAAAATTCTGAGTTATCATAAATAGAAGATCCCCCCAAATAAGATTTTTCATCAACTAAAAGAGTCTTAAAACCATTTTTAGCTGCCATTTTAGCTGCCATTATTCCCGATATACCTGCTCCGATAACTAAAACATCACAATGAATATACTTATGTTCATATATGTCTGGATCAGCTACTTTAGGTGATTTACCTAAACCCGCAGATTTTCTAATAAAGTATTCATACTTTTCCCAGAAACTTGCAGGCCACATAAAAGTTTTATAATAAAAACCTGCAGGTAAGATAGGGGATAATAGATTATTAATTCCTCCAATATCAAAATTAACGCTAGGCCAACAATTTTGACTTGATGCAACTAAACCTTCATATATTTCTACTTCTGTAGCTCTTACATTAGGTTCAGTTCTTGAGGAATTATCATGTAATTGAATTATTGCATTAGGTTCTTCAGAACCAGACGTCATAATTCCACGAGGTCTATGATATTTAAAACTTCGTCCTACAAGATGAATGCCATTAGCCAATAAAGCTGATGCTAGAGTATCACCTTTAAAACCAAAATATATTTTATTATTAAATTTAAAAGAAACCCTATAAGTTTCATCAATAAATTTACTTGTTTTAAATCTTAAATTATTTGGCATTTTATTTTACCGGTGGTTTTTCACCCATTTTGTATACAGCTTTTATTTGGTCGTTTGATGTATCTCTAATCATATTGAACCATTTTCTACAACCATGAATATGATTCCATCTTTCAAACTGAATTCCTTTTATATTTTTTCTCATGAACAAATATTCTGCCCATTCATCATCACTTAGTTCTGTAGGTTGTTTTGGCCTTACAATATGTGCTTCACCACCAGCTTTAAATTCGCTTTGTTCTCTCTCACCACAAAAAGGACAATTAATTAAAAACATTAGTGTGCAACAGCCGCTGCACCATGTTCATCAACTAGATCACCACTTACAAATCTATTTATATTAAAGGCAGCATTTAATTTATGAGGTTCGTCATTTGCAATTGTGTGAGCAAATAAATCCCCTGAGCCAGGTGTAGCTTTAAAACCTCCAGTTCCCCAACCACAATTAAAGTACAAACCCTTAATTGATGTTTTACTTATGATCGGACTTGCATCAGGACATATGTCAACTATTCCACCCCACTGACGAAGCATTCTCATTCTGCTAAATATTGGATATAGTTCTAAAATTGCATTTAAAGTTCCTTCCACAATATCATGACTTCCTTTTTGAGAGTAAGATACATAATCATCAGTTCCTGCTCCAATAACCAATTCCCCCTTGTCAGATTGGCTGACATACGCATGAACAGCGTTAGACATTACAACTGTATCTATTATCGGTTTTACTGGTTCAGATACTAAAGCTTGTAGTGGTTTACTTTCCAAAGGTAATTTCAATCCAGCCATATTCGCTAATACACTGGAGTGACCAGCAGCTACAACTCCAATTTTTTTTGTTTTGATAAATCCTTTAGTTGTATCAATTCCTTCAACCGTATCACCATTTCTTTTAATTCCTTTTACTTCACAATTTTGAATTATATCAACACCCATTTCATCAGCACCTCTTGCATAACCCCAAGCAACAGCATCATGTCTAGCTGTACCGGCTCTTCTTTGAAGGGTTCCGCCTAAAACTGGATAACGAATATCCTGTGAGGTATTTATAATCGGACAAAATTTTTTAACTTCTTCGGTATTTAAATAAACTGCATCAATACCATTCAATCTATTTGCGTGAGTTCTTCTTTTTAAATCTCTAACATCTTGCAAATTATGTGCAAGATTCATAACTCCTCTTTGACTGAACATAACATTATAATTTAATTCTTGAGATAAACCTTCCCAAATTTTAAGAGCATGGTCATATAGACCTGCACTTGCATCCCATAAATAATTAGACCTTATTATTGTAGTATTTCGACCAGTATTTCCTCCTCCTATCCAACCTTTTTCAACAACAGCAATGTTCTTCATATTATGTTTTTTTGCTAGATAATAAGCAGTTGCAAGACCATGTCCTCCACCACCAACTATTATCGCGTCATATTCTTTTTTAGGCTCAGGATCTTTCCAAGCTTTCTCCCAATTTTCATGATAAGAAAAAGCGTTTTTAATAAGTGAAAATATTGAATACTTATTTTTCATAATTATTGAATAATTACTTTATAAATATTGATTATTCAATACAATCAGAAGTGACAAATTTATTGGAAGAGTGGGTGAGAGGCTGAAACCAGTCGTTTGCTAAATGACCGTGCGAGGAAACTTGTACCGAGGGTTCGAATCCCTCCTCTTCCGCCATTTTTAGTACAAAGGATCATCCTTAAAGAAATTTATCATTGTAACTGGCTTTTGAGCTAAAATATAACGATAGACGTTATAGTTCTCCAGTACTCTTTGCACATAATTTCTTGTTTCTTTAAATTTGATTAATTCAATCCAGTTTACATAATCAATTTGGTTCTTTTGTGGATTTTTATTTATTTTTTTCCAATATCTGACTCTTTTAGGTCCGGCATTATAAGCAGCTATTGCAAACGGATAAGCACCATCATATTCTAAAATTAGGCCAGCTATATAGTGAGAACCTAAATTGATATTATATTCTGCATCTCTTGTTAATCTAGATTTTGAATAAGGAAGTTTTGCTTGTTTAGCAACTACTTTTGCCGTGTAAGGCATCAGTTGCATTAATCCTTTTGCTCCTGCGTGACTGTTAGCACTTAAATCAAATTCACTTTCCTGTCTTATTATTGATAGTATAAATGCAGTATCAGGAATTTTTCTTCCATTTATATAATTGGGTGTACTTATAATTGGGTAATTATATTTGTTATGAAATCTTTTTTCGTAGGATGCAATTTTAGCTATTTGAATAGCAAAATCAAATCTATCAATGCTTGTTGCTAATTCTGCTGCTAAAATTTCACTACCATTATTTATATCATCATTTGCCAAATGTCTTAATATATGTTTTGTATATTTATCTTCATTTAGCTCATCAAGAAGATAAATCGTTTTGACTAATTCTTTTTTAAAAAAATAGTCTCGATATTCTTTTGAAACTTCAATATCTTTAGATAATTCAAAAGGTTGATTAGGATTTAACTCCATAAATGCTAACTGACCATAATATGTAGTTAGAAAATTAGATGCTTTACCAAACCATTCATTAGCTAATTCATTTTTACCAAGTTTCTGATAAGTTTTAGCTAACCAATAGGCTCCTCTAGAAGTACTTATTGGGTAACCAACGTTATTATAAAAATTTTCAAAATGATCCTTAGCTAATAAAGGATCATCTAAGAAACTTAATGCTATCCATCCACTCATCCATTCCGCGGCCGCATACTCGGGTCCATCAGTCAAAGCATGATTACTTGCAATTTTATAGGCTAATGCAAATTTTTTTTTATAAATTAATGATCTTGAAATGATTTCTCTTTCAAACCACCACTTATCTGGTCTGACTAAATAATCTTTGGTATTTTTAATCTTTACTAAAATTTCAACAGAACTATCAACCCTTCCCCTTTTTCTTCTCCATTTTAATCTGTCGTAATTTAAACCCGCATCATTTTTAAATTTTGCTGGAACTTTGGAAATAGCATTATCTACACCATACGATTTACTCATTAACAATTGACGTGCTGTGTAAAGCAACTCATAATCTTTGGGTAAATATCTTAATAATCTTTTTAAATCCCAGTATTTATTATTCCAAGCCAAGTAATCTGCTCTTTTGATATAATCATCCGCATTGAGATACTTTTTGAATTTTTTTCTATAGAATCTTAATTCAGATTTGCTTAGTTCAGCAGTAATCCATCCTTCTTTAATATACGAAATACCTTTTTGAGTATCACCATTGAGAATTATGCTTTCTCCAAGTATCATTTTTCCAAAACCACTTAGAGGTTCATCAACACCGAACCAATCGATAATTTTTTTGGGTGAAATAGTGTCTGTAGAAAGTTTATGCTCTGCTAAATATTTTACTCTTCCCAATCGTGGATAATCCTCGTTTTTGTCTATAAAAGTTTTATAATCGTAATATGATGCTTTGTTTCCTTTAGTCAGCAAGTGTCTCCATTGTATGAAATTATAGATTGATTTATCTTTAGCTCTTTTTGCTGTTTTCAATGCAGTAGGCCATTTTGCTTGTTTCATCTCTGAAATAGCCTTTTTTGCAATTTCGAAATCTTTCTTATTATAATATTTAGATTTTTTTGCTGTATCGATTTTTTTGGTTCCTGCAATTAAAGGTTTCTTTTTTGGTAGAATAATCCCCAAGTCTTTCTCAGCTTTTAATCTTATTTCACTCTCAGGCTTTTTTTTAATTTCCTCTACTATTTTTTTAGGAATTGGTTTTGGTAGAGGCTTCATTACATCAATTAATAATTTCTGGTCCTTTTCCGCTTTAGTTTGGATCGGTTTCTTTAAAGGTATTATTTCTGTAGAAAACAAAATAGTAATTGTAGAGAAGAAAAATAAATTGATAAAAAATATGAATTTTTTTAGCATAATCTTTTAGTATATGAATCCACAAACTATGTTATAAGTATTTATGTTCAAAGGATCAAATGTTGCTTTAGTCACTCCGTTTAAAAATGATAAACTTGATGATGAAACTTACATTAAGTTAATCCATTTTCATATTGAAAATGGGACAAATGGTTTGGTTCCCGCAGGAACAACTGGTGAGTCTCCAACTTTAAGCCATTATGAGCATGAAAGGGTAATTGATTTATGCGTCAAGGAAAGTAATGGAAAATTACCTGTATTTGCTGGTACTGGATCAAATTCTACTGAGGAAGCTATCTCATTGACTACGCATGCCGAAAAAATGGGAGCAGATGGAGCTTTAATTGTAACTCCATATTATAATAAGCCTACTCAAGAGGGACTTTATCAACATTATAAAGCTATCAATGATAAATGTGGAATCCCAATTCTCATTTATAACATTCCTGGAAGATCAGTGATTGATATGTCAGTTGAAACAATGGCAAGATTATTTGAATTAAAAAATATTATTGGTGTTAAGGATGCAACAGGAGATTTAACAAGAGTAGACAAAACATTAAAAAAATTAGGCAAAGATTTTATACAATTAACAGGAAATGATGATAACGCTTTAGAGTTTAATAGAAAAGGTGGGGTAGGTGCTATAAGTGTAACAGCTAACATTGCTCCAAAACTTTGTTCTGATTTCCAAAGATTTTCAAAGTCTAATAATGATAATGAAATTAAAGAGGCAGAAAGATTAAATGAAATATTGCGGCCTGTTCATCACGCTATGTTTGTTGAAAGCAATCCTAGCCCAGTTAAGTACGCTGCGAAATTATTAGACTTATGTGATGACGATGTAAGATTACCATTAGTTAAAGTAACAGACACTACTAAAGAAATCGTTAAAAAGGCTCTTCATACAGCTAAATTAATTTAATGAACAAAAAAACCAATTCTGGTTTAAAAATAATATGTTTGAATAGAAAGGCTAGTTTTAATTATTTTTTTGAAGATTTATTAGAAGCTGGAATTGTCCTCAAAGGCTCTGAGATTAAATCAATTAGAGAAGGAAAAGTAAATATTGCTGATTCATATGCTGTTGAAAAAGACGGTGAGTTGATTTTAATTAATTCTCATATAGCATCTTATAAACAAGCCAGTTATTCTAATCACAATCCAACAGGTGAAAGAAAGTTACTTTTAAATAAACGGGAAATAAATAAATTAATAGGAAAAATGCAAAGAGACGGTCTTACCATTGTTCCTACTAAAATGTATTTTAAAAAAGGAAAAGCAAAAATTGAACTTGCGGTAGCAAAAGGAAAAAAACTGCATGACAAAAGAGCAAGTAAAAAGGATAGGGATTGGAATCGTGATAAATCAAGATATTTTAGAAAATCAAGCTAATCGTATTTATTTAGGTTTGGGCTCAAATTTAGGAAACAGAAGATATAAAATCGAACAAGCTAAGTATGAATTATCGTGCAGAAATATTAGACTTGTCAAATCATCAAATTTTTATGAGAGTTTATCATGGCCAGATGAAAGTAAACCTAAATACTTAAATATCGTCTTAGAAGTTAATACTGATTTAAAACCTTTAGAATTACTGAAAGTATCTAAAGACATTGAAATTAGTCTCGGTCGTAAAAAAAGGTTTAAAAATGCTCCTCGAGAATGTGATATAGACATAATTGATTACAAAAGTAAAAAGATTAGTAAAAAAATCAATTTACCTCATCCAAGAATGCACAATAGAAATTTTGTCCTTTTTCCATTATTTGAATTGAATAAAAATTGGAAACACCCAATTTCCAAAGATCACATTAAAAAACTCATAATATCATTACCAAATAGAGACATAAGATCTATTAAACAAATCTGAATTAATGATATAGTAAGGTGTATGCTTAATTCAGATGATTTAATAAATAAGGTAAAAGGATATAATAAGTTTTTAAATCCAGATAGGTTAAATAAGGCCTATGACTTTGCGGTAAAGGCGCATAGCAATCAAAAAAGAGCCTCAGGTGATCCGTACTCAGTCCATCCAATTGAAGTAGCAAACATACTAACTGATTTAAAATTAGATAGTGCAACAATAACTACGGGTTTATTACATGACACAATAGAGGATACATATGCAACTTATGAAACTATCAAAGGTGAGTTTGGAGATGAAGTTGCAGATTTAGTTGATGGTGTTACAAAAATATCTGCACTTGAAAATAATGCATCATCTAATTCCAAAGCAGAAAATTTTAGGAAATTAATTTTAGCAACTTCAAAAGATATTAGAGTTTTATTAGTAAAAATTGCTGATCGATTACATAACATGAGAACTATAAAAGCAATTTCAAAAGAGGAAAAAAGAAAAAGGATTTCCCAAGAAACTATGGAAATTTATGCTCCATTGGCAGACAGGATGGGAATGCATAGAATCAGGGATGAGTTAGAAGATCTTTCATTTGAAATTTTAAATAATGACGCTAGATCCTTAATTCAAAAAAGACTTGATGAAATAAAATTAGATAAAAAAGATATTTTTGAGACCTTATCAACTGAGATAAGAAAATTATTAGATCAAAATAAAATTTCTTCAAAAATTTATGGAAGAGAAAAAACACCTTTTTCAATCTGGAGAAAAGTTCAGAAAAAAAGAGTTTCTTTGGAACAAATTACAGATATTATTGGATTTAGAATTATTTTGGATAATGTTGATGACTGTTATAAAACCTTAGGAATAATTCACAAAGAATATAATTGTATACCTGGAAAATTTAAAGATTATATATCTTCAGCAAAAATTAATGGCTATAAATCAATTCATACTGCAGTTATTGGATCTAATAGAAAACCCATAGAAATTCAAATAAGAACTAAAGAGATGCATGATTTCGCTGAGAGAGGAATAGCGTCTCATTGGCAATATAAGTCCTCAGAAAAATTCAACTCTCTTACCTGGAAAGAATATGATTGGCTAAAAGATTTGGTTGAAATTATAGAAAAAAATGAAAATCCTGAACACTCTTACGAATATACTAAACTTCAAATGTTCCAGGAAAATGTTTTTTGTTTTACTCCGAAAGGTTCAGTAATTAAATTACCTAAAGATGCAACTGCGATAGATTTCGCTTATGCCGTCCATACAAAAATTGGTGACATGGCAGTTGGATGTGAAATAAATGGCAATAAGAGTGAACTTCAATCAATTTTAAGAAATGGCGATAGAATAAAAATAATTACTTCAAAAAATCAATCACCATCACTTCACTGGATTCCAACAACAAAAACTGGAAAAGCCAGAGCTGCTATAAGAAGATATTGGCATGATAGAGGTGAAGAGAAACAGGAGAGAATAAAAAAATACAATACCACTTTGTGGATTTCATTACCTGATAAGCCTGGGCAATTAGGAAATGTAAGTTCATTAATTGGTGAACATAAATTAAATATTTCAAATTTAGTAATGGCTGGAAAAAAACCTGACTATATCAATTTTAAATTTCAGCTGATAATAAGAGATTTAAAAAATTTTACTAATTTTATTGCAGAGCTTAAACAAAAAGGTATAAAATTTAAGATAATTAGACACGAAGATAAAAGAAATGCTTTCACACAAAAAATCCTTAGATATTTTAAAAAAGACTAATGCTTTATTAGAAGGACACTTCATTTTATCATCTGGATTACATTCTTCGAAATACATCCAGTGTGCTAAACTTTTAAGTTATCCATCAAAAGCAGAAAAAATATGTAAATCATTAGCTTTTAAAATCAAAAAAAATTTTAGAAAATTTGATTTAATTTTGGCACCGGCCATTGGTGGTATTGTGATAGGTTACGAAATTGGTAGGATTTTAAAAAAAGAGACGATTTTTTGTGAAAGAGTCAAAGGTAAATTTACATTAAGAAGAGGGTTTAAAATTAAAAAAGGGTCTAAAGTTGTTATTATTGAGGATGTAATAACAACAGGAAAATCTAGTATGGAATGTGTAAAACTTATAAAAAAATCTAATGCAATATTAGTAGGTTTCGCCACAATTATAGACAGATCAACAAAGAAAACATTGAAAATAAGAAAAAAAATAATTTCACATCTTAAAATTGAAGTACCAACTTATAAATCAAACAAAATACCAAAAGAATTAGACTCAATTCCCATTTCAACACCAGGAAGCAGATTTATTAAGTGAAACGATTAGGAGTAAATATTGATCATGTTGCGACAGTTCGAAATGCTAGAGGTGAAATTCATCCTGACCCATATAAAGCTGCATTATTTGTTAAAAAAAAAGGCGCCGACTCTATTACCATACACCTTCGAGAAGACAGGAGACACATAAGAGATTTAGACGCAAAAAAAATTTGTTCAATAAAAAAATTATTAGTAAATTTAGAAATTTCAACAAATAGTAATATCGTAAAAAACGCGTTAAGGATAAAACCAAAATTTATTTGTATTGTGCCTGAAAATAGAAATGAAATAACAACTGAAGGTGGTTTAGACTTAAAGAAAAATAAAAATAAGATCAAAAAAATAATATCACAATTTAAAAAAAAAAATATTAGAACAAGTTTATTTGTAAACCCAAATATAAAAGATATTTATTTGTCTAAAGAAATAGGTGCTGATTGTATTGAAATACATACAGGACATTTTTCCAATCTGATAAAATCAAAAAAATCTTTCATTAAGGAATTTTTAAAGATTAAGAAATGTGCAATATTGGCATCAAAAATTGGTGTGGAGGTTCATGCAGGACATGGTCTAGATTTTAAGTCTACTAAGATACTAACCAAGATAAATGAAATAGTAGAATTTAATATTGGGCATTTTATTATTGGTGAGTCTATTTTTTATGGTTTACCATTTATCATAAAAAAGTTTAAAAGAATTATCAAAAATTAGAATGAAAATTTTAGGTATCGGTGTAGATATTGTTGAAAATAAAAGGCTTAAACATTCTATTAAAAATAAAACTTTTATCTCAAGATTATTTACTTTGCTTGAAATTAAAAACTCTAGGTTGGTAAAAGATAAATCCATCTATTTTTCAAAAAAGTTTGCAGCAAAAGAATCATTTTCTAAAGCGCTTGGCACTGGGTTCAGAAAAGGATTAAATTTTAAAGATCTTGAAATTTTAAATGATAATTTAGGCAAGCCATATTTTAGACTAAATAATAAAACCAAAAAAATTATATTGAAAACATTAAAAGTGAAAAATTTTGATATATTTCTTTCAATATCTGATGAAAAAGAATATTCAATTGCATTTACCATAATTCAGGCAAAAAATGTTTAATAAAAAATTTTTTATAGAAAACTTTAAAACACTTTTTTATGCTTTTATAATAGCCATAATTATCAGATCCTTAATTATTCAACCATTCTATATTCCATCTTCATCCATGGAACCGGGTTTATTAGTTGGAGATAGACTTTTTGTAACAAAATATTCATATGGATACAGCAAGCATTCATTTCCATTTAGTCCACCTATTTTTAAAAATAGAATTTTTTCTAGTAAGCCACAAAGAGGTGATGTAATAGTTTTTAAAACCCCTGCAGATAATAGAACAGATTATATTAAAAGACTTATTGGTTTACCAGGTGATAGAGTTCAGTTTATAGACACAAACCTATATTTAAATAATAGTGAAATATTAAAGTCTAAAATCTCAGAAAAAGATCCAATTTATTGTGGGGATAAGACTATTAATGTTTTTACATTTGAGGAAAAACTACCGAACGGTAAAATATATAAAACCGTTTATCTTAAAAATTTTACTTTTAAGAATTCAGACGTTTTTAATGTTCCTAATAATCACTATTTCTTTTTAGGTGATAATAGAGATTGTTCAAAAGATAGCAGGTATTTAACTAGTGTGGGTTATGTTCATGAAGATAATCTAGTTGGTAAAGCAAGATTTATTTTTTTTTCATCTGATAGATCAGTTGGTAGTATTTTTGCTTTTTGGAAATGGAATAAATCTATTCGATTTGACAGATTTTTTAAGAAAATTATTTGATGAAAATTGATTATTCTAAACTTGAAAAAAAAATAGATTATAAGTTTAAAAATAAAAATTTACTTGTTCAAAGTCTTACTCATAAAAGTTTTAATAAAATGAATAATAATGAAAAAATAGAATTTTTAGGAGACAGAGTCTTGGGTTTAGTTATCGCAAAAAAACTTTTAGACATCTATCCAGAAGAAAAGGAAGGAATTTTGGATAAAAAATATGCTTCATTAGTAAACAAAAAGACATGTTTGGAAATTGCCAAAAGTATTAATTTGCAAAATTATATTTTAATTTTTAATCCAAAAAATAGATCAGTTACAATTGAGGATAAGGTGATATCAGATAGTTGTGAAGCTTTAATTGGAGCTATTTACCTTGATAGGGGATTTAATATAACAGAGAAAATTATATTAGAATTGTGGAAAGAAAAAATAAAAGAAAGTGTGATTACTCAAATTGATGCAAAAACAAAACTTCAAGAGTTTTCATTGAAAAAGTTCAAAAAACTGCCTACTTATAAAATAATCTCTAATACCGGCCCAAGACATAAGCCTATTTTTAGAGTTGCTGTAAAATTACAAAATACGAAATTTTATAATGGTGAGGGAAAGTCTAAAAAAGAAGCAGAGCAGAATGCAGCTTTACTTTGTTTAAATGATAATTTGATTTGATGAACTGGGACGATACGGGTTTTTTAATTTCAAAAAATAGATACAGTGAAAATTCTATTATTTCAGAAATTTTTACTAAAAATCATGGCAAAATATCAGGAATTGTTTTTGGAGGTACTTCTAAAAAATTAAAGAATTACCTTCAAAT
The DNA here is from genome assembly GCA_902554195.1 of uncultured Pelagibacteraceae bacterium. Lineage (GTDB taxonomy): Bacteria > Pseudomonadota > Alphaproteobacteria > Pelagibacterales > Pelagibacteraceae > Pelagibacter. Next base: position 4,907 of record CACDNT010000008.1, on the reverse strand, counting down.
TGGAAATCAACTATTTGTTAATTATAATTCGAAATCTGAAAATAAAATAGGATATTTCAAATTAGAAATTCAAAAAGTTTATTCACCAATCTATTTTGAAAATGCACAAAAACTATCTTGTATTATTTCAACAATGAATCTTATACGATTATTAACTGCAGACTCTCAATCAAATGTAAGAATATTTGATCTTATTGAAAAGTTTTATTCAATTATTGCAAATGACTCATGGTTAAAAAATTATATATATTGGGAATTAGAATTATTTAAAACTATCGGATTTGATCTAGAATTAGAAAATCTTGTTTCAAAAGAATTTTTAAATAATGAAACAATTTATGTTGTAAAAACAAAAATGGAAAAAAAAATCATACCATCTTTTTTGGTCGATAAGAAAATTATTGTTGATGATATTGATATGCTATTAAAAGGTTTAAAAATTGTAAACGATTTTTTAGAAAAAACTATTCTAAAACCCAATAATCTAAACTATCCAATTAGTAGAACTCATTTTATAAATTCACTTAAAAATTAAGGTAAAATTTCGTTTAATCTATCAGCGTAATAAGTTACTATTGCATTAGCACCAGCTCTTTTAAAACTCATCAAATTTTCAAAGATCGAATCCTTATTTATAATCTTTTTTTCTACAGCATTGGATAACATGCTATATTCACCAGAAACTTGATAGGCAAAAACTGGGATTTTGAATTTATTTTTTATTGATCTAATAATATCAAGATAGGGTAAACCAGGTTTTACCATGACCATATCTGCACCCTCTTTTATATCTAAAGCCACCTCTCTTATTGCTTCATCATAATTCCTGAAATCCATTTGATAGGTTTTTTTATCTCCTTTTAAGGCAACCTTAGATCCTACGGCATCTCTAAAAGGCCCGTAAAAGTTAGAGGCATATTTAACTGCATAAGATAGAATTTGAGTGTTTTTGAAATTTTCTTTGTCTAAAGCTTTTCTAATTCTACCAATTCGCCCATCCATCATATCTGATGGTGCTAACACATCACATCCCATTTGTGCTTGTAATAAAGATTGCTGAATTAAAATCTCTATAGTTTCGTCATTCATTATATTTTTTGATTTGAGAATTCCATCATGACCATGTTTTGTGTAAGGATCTAGAGCTACATCACACATTATTCCAATTTTGTTTTTGTATCTTTTTTTAATATATTTTATAGCCCTACATACTAAATTATCCTCATTTAGAGCTTCACTCCCTAAATCATCTTTTAATTTAGATGATGTATAAGGAAATAAAGCAACCATAGGTATCTGATTTTTAATAGCTCGATCTAAAATTATTCCCAATCTATTAATAGAATATCTATATACACCTGGCATAGATTTTATTGGTTGGGTCTTGTTTTTACCTTCAATCAAAAATATAGGAAGTATAAAGTCATTTGGTGATAAATTGTTTTCTGATACAAGTCTTCTTGACCAGCTGTTTTTTCTACTTCTTCTTAGTCTTAAACTAGGATATTTCCCTGTAATCATATTTAATTTTATTTCAAAAATGCGACAAATGTAATATACACATATATAGTAAAATAAGTACAAAGCAATCACGATGTCAGTAGAAAATACAAAGATAGTAAACTTAAATATAAAAAAAGAAGAACGAGTTTTAGATTTTAGTGATTTCCAAAAACAAGAAATAAAATTTGACATCTCAAAACTTCATGAAGCGTATAATCAGATTATTCAGACTAAAAAGTTTGAGGACGCTGGTGTTACACACTTTGGTGCCATATCTTTAACACAAATTCCTGGGGATCCAGATTCTATCAAAGGAAATAAAGCAAGAGGTCTATATTGGACTAAACCAGATAGATCTGGCAAAGAAGTAATGAGAGAAGGAGCGATAAATGAGTCCGCATATTCTGAGTTTGTAAAAGATTATGAAAATACTTATTTCAAACATGTGTATGATGTTTTGTCTTCAAAGTATAAATTAGGTAGAATGAGAATTTTACTTAAGGAACCACGATCAACTTTAAGTTGGCATAGAGACCCAGAGCCTAGATTACATATACCTATAATCACGAACCCTGGTTGTATTATGGTCATAGATAATGTGGCTAAACACATGCCAGCAGATGGATCAGTTTGGGTTACAAATAATACAAAATACCATAACGCCTTTAATGGTGGTGAAGAAAATAGAATACATCTTGTAGCATGTGTTTTAGATTACAAATTTAACTAATTTGAAAAAAATTTTTATTTCCTCAGATCATGCTGGCTTTAAATTAAAAGAAGACATTAAAAAACACCTTAAAAATATAAAATTAAATTTTAAAGATCTTGGACCTGTAAATGATAATAGTGTTGATTATCCTGATTACGCACATAAATTAGCAAAAAGAGTCAAAGTGAGTAAAAATAATGTTGGAATCTTGGTATGTGGTTCAGGTACCGGAATGAATATTGCGGCAAATAAGCATAAAAATATACGTGCAGCCCAGTGTTTTAACGCAAAATCTACCAAATTATCCAGATTGCATAATGATGCAAACATCATTACATTAGGTTCTAGATTAATTAGTAAAAAAAATGCTTTCAAATTTATAAAAATTTTTTTAAATACTAAATTTGACGGTGGCAGACACTTAAGAAGGGTTAAAAAAATTTAATTATGTCTAGTGAAAAGAGTTATATAAATGATAGCTATAAAAGTTTTTTTGAGGATGGTTTATCCGTAAAAGATCCTGAGTTATATAAAGCTATTAAAGATGAACTAATAAGACAGCAACAACATATTGAGTTAATTGCTTCAGAAAATATAGTTTCTCAAGCTGTTTTGGAAGCCCAAGGATCAGTATTAACAAACAAGTATGCAGAAGGCTATCCAGGAAAGCGTTATTACAACGGTTGTGAACATGTTGATGTTGCAGAAAATCTTGCAAATGAAAGATTAAAAAAATTATTCAATTGTAAATTTGCAAATTCTCAACCTCACTCAGGGGCACAAGCGAATGGTGCTGTATTTTTAGCTCTATTAAGTCCAGGCGATACATTTATGGGAATGAGTTTAAATTCTGGTGGACATATTACTCACGGTCTAAAAATTTCAATGTCAGGTAAATGGTTTAATGCAATTAGTTATGATGTTGATAAAAAATCTGAACTCATAGACTATGATAATGTTGAAAAACTTGCTTTAGAACATAAACCGAAATTAATTATAGCTGGTGGAAGTGCTTACTCGAGAGTAATAGATTTTAAAAGATTTAGAGAAATTGCTGATAAAGTTGGTGCTTATCTCATGGTTGATATGGCACATTTTTCTGGATTAGTTGCAGGAAAAGGATATCCAAACCCATGTGATCATGCTCATGTTGTTACATCAACAACACATAAAGTTTTTAGAAGTGCAAGAGGTGGAATAATTTTAACTAATCATGAGGATCTTGCGAAAAAATTTAACACTGCGGTTTTTCCTGGATACCAAGGTGGCCCATTAATGCATGTTATCGCAGCCAAAGCTGCAGGTTTTCTGGAAGCTTTACAACCAGAATTTAAAGATTACATAAAGTCAGTCCTAGCGAACGCAAAAATGTTAGCTGAAACTTTAAAAAATAATGGTTTTAAAATTTATTCTGATGGAACTGATACACATTTAATGCTGGTAGATTTGAGACCTTATAACGTTAAAGGTAATCTTGCTGCTGAAAGTCTTTCAAGAGCAAATATCACTTGTAATAAAAATGGAATTCCTTTTGATACTGAAAAACCAATGATTACGTCAGGTATAAGATTGGGAACTCAAGCAGCTACAACACGTGGCTTTGGTTTAAATGAATTTAAAACTGTTGGTGAATTAATTACAAAAACATTAAAGGGTTTATCCGAAAATCCAAACGATAACAGTAAAGTAGAAAATGAAGTAAAAAATGAAGTTATTTCTTTAACTTCATCATTCCCGATATATAAAAACTTGTAGTAGATGATTTGTCCTTGTGCAAAAAAAGGTGAAACCTCGGTTGTGGATTCACGTCCGACCGAAGATGGGACTGCCATTCGTAGAAGACGATTATGTGTTTGCGGCGAAAGATTTACGACTTTTGAAAGAATTCAACATAGAGAATTAATGGTAGTCAAAAAAAGTGGGCGAAAATCATCCTTTGATAGAGATAAACTTGCAAAATCAATTTATATAGCTTTAAAAAAAAGACCATTAGATACGGAAACAGTTGAAAAATTTATAAGTAAAATCTCAAGATCAGTTGAGGATCTTGGTCAGAATGAAATTTCATCCAATACAATTGGCACTATGGTTATGGACGGATTAAAAGAATTAGATCCTGTTGCTTACGTAAGATTTGCATCTGTGTACCGAAATTTTAGAGAAGAAAAAGATTTTGTGCAATTCGTGGACAAACTTGATGTCTACAAAAAAAGATAAATTTTCAACTAAAGAGAAACTATATATGGAGATAGCCTTGAAACTGGCTAAATCTCGATTTGGTCATACCGGATTAAATCCCTCTGTTGGTTGTGTGATTGTCAAAAATGATAAGATCATTTCAATTGGTCAAACATCAATGAATGGAAGACCTCACGCGGAGTCTAACGCAATCAAAAACTCTATTGAGAATTTAAAAGGATCAAAAATGTACGTAACCCTAGAACCATGTTGTCATTATGGGGTTACGCCGCCGTGTACAAATTTAATTATAAAATCTAAAATTTCAGAGGTAATTTATTCAGTTCCGGATGTAGATTTAAGAGTTAAGAATAAAAGTTTTAAAATTTTAAGATCAAAAAAAATTAAAGTAAAAAAAGGACTTTTAAAGGAAAAAGTTGAAAATTTTTATTCAACCTATTTTTTTAATAGAAAGAAAAAATTGCCATATGTTACTGGTAAGATAGCTGTTTCA
>CACDNT010000007.1 GCA_902554195.1 uncultured Pelagibacteraceae bacterium | reverse complement strand
ACTTGAAGATTAATTCGTAAAATTACTTAGCGTCATTATTAACCAATTGACAGTTGTTTAGAACCATTATAAACTGGACTCATAATCAATAATAATCATGAGGAGTAAATGAGTACTGAAAATTTTAAAAATAAATCTTTTAAAGCTAATGAGTTAAGCAAATGTCCTTTTACAGGAGTAGGCACACCTGCAAAGTTTTCTGCAGGGAGAGGTCAAACAGTAAGAGATTTCTGGCCAAATAGTTTGAATCTAAAAATTCTTAGTCAGCATTCTAATTTATCCAACCCTATGGATAAAAAATTTAATTACGCAAAAGAATTTAAAAAACTTAATTACAAAGCGCTAAAAAAAGATTTGAAAAAATTAATGACAGACTCACAAGAATGGTGGCCTGCAGACTATGGCCATTATGGTCCTCTATTTATACGATTGGCTTGGCACGCTGCAGGAACTTACAGGACTGGTGATGGTAGAGGTGGTGCTGGTACAGGTAATCAAAGGTTTGCTCCACTTAATTCATGGCCGGATAACGTCAATTTAGATAAAGCCAGATTACTTTTATGGCCAATCAAAAAAAAGTATGGAAAAAAGATTTCATGGGCAGATTTATTTATATTAGTTGGAAACGTTGCATTAGACTCTATGGGTTTTAAAACTTTTGGTTTTGGTGCAGGTAGAACTGATATCTGGGAACCAGAGGATGATATTTATTGGGGTTCAGAAAAGGAAATGCTAGGTGTTGAGAGATACAGTGGAAAAAGAGATCTAGAGCAGCCGTTAGGAGCTTCTCACATGGGCTTGATTTATGTAAATCCACAAGGCCCAGACGCAAATCCGGACCCATTACTAGCAGCACACGATATCAGAGAAACATTTGGAAGAATGGCTATGAACGATTATGAGACAGCAGCTTTAGTTGCTGGAGGACATACGTTTGGAAAATCTCACGGAGCAGCATCAGAGTCTTACAAAGGTCCAGATCCAGAAGCTTCAAAACTTCAAGATCAGTCTACTGGATGGAATAGTGGATATAAATCTGGAAAAGGTGTCGACACAATAAGCAGTGGTATCGAAGGTGCTTGGACTCAAAATCCAACTAAGTGGGATATGGGTTATTTGGATTGCTTATATGGTCATGATTGGGAGCTAACAAAAAGTCCAGCTGGAGCTCATCAATGGACTCCAAAGAAAAATGGTCAAAAAATTAAGATGGTTCCTGATGCACACAAAAAAGGTGTGCTTCATCCACCAATGATGCAAACAACAGATATATCAATGAAAGTTGATCCGAGTTATGGGCCAATTACAAAGCATTTTCATCAAAACCCAAAAGAGTTTCATGATGCATTTGCTCGGGCATGGTTTAAATTAACTCATAGAGATATGGGTCCAAAGGTTTGTTACTTGGGTAGTGAAGTTCCAAAAGAGCAATTAATTTGGCAAGATCCAATTGATAAACCAAAGTACAAACTTAAATCAAAAGATATTAAAGATTTAAAAAACAAAATTTCTAAATCAAGAATATCGATTTCAGATTTAGTTTCTACTGCATGGGCATCAGCTTCAACTTTCAGAGGATCAGATAAAAGAGGTGGTGCTAACGGTGCAAGAATTATGCTAGAACCACAAAAAAGCTGGGCTGTGAATAATCCTAAGAAATTATCAACTGTGGTTAAAGCTTTAAATAAAATTAAAGATCAATTTGATAATAAAAAGAAAAGTGTATCAATGGCAGACTTGATTGTTTTAGCAGGTGGTGTTGGAATTGAGATGGCTGCTAAAACGGCAGGGCATAAAGTTAATGTTCCATTTTCAGCAGGCAGAGGAGATGCAAGACAAGATCAAACTGATATTCATTCTTTTGGTCTTCTTGAGCCTCAGGCAGATGGTTTTAGAAACTATCTAAATGGCGGAGCTTCGAATGTCTCAGCAGAGGAAAAATTGGTTGATAAAGCACAACTAATGGGTCTGACTGCACCAGAAATGACAGCACTTATAGGTGGTATGAGAGTTTTAAATACTAACTACGATGGTTCAAATTATGGTGTTTTTACAAATAAACCTGGTTCTCTTACTAACGATTACTTCGTAAATCTATTAGACATGAATACTACATGGAAAGAGGAAGATAAATCAGAACAAACTTTTGTTGGAAGAGATAGAAAAACTCAAAAAACTAAATGGAAAGCAACAAGAGTTGATTTGATTTTTGGTTCAAATTCTCAATTAAGAGCTCTTGCAGAAGTTTATGCTTGTGAGGACTCAAGTGAAAAATTTGTTAAAGATTTTGTAGCTGCATGGGTAAAAGTTATGAATTCTGATCGATTTGATTTGAAATTAAATTGAATTTGAAAAAAAGATAAAGTTATATGGCAACAGCAAATTTTGAAGATTTTTACGAAGTACCAAATCTAAATTTTGATATTTCTAAGTTAAAAGATGACTTAGATAAAATTTTGAAATTAAAGAAATTTAATACTCCAGGTGTTACACATTTTGGTGCAATTCCATTAAACCAAATTCCAAATGATAAGAGCTCGATTGAAGGGAGCAATATTAGAGGAAAATATTGGACAATTGCAGATGAAACTGGAAAAGAGGTTTCAAGAGATGTCGATATAGATGAGTCTAAATATACACAATTAATTCCTGAGTTTGAAAATACATACTTTGCAGAAGTTTATAAAGTTCTAAGCAAGAGATTTAAATTGGGAAGGGTTAGGCTTTTATTAAAAGAACCTAGATCAACTTTGAGTTGGCACAAAGATCCAGAATGTAGGCTTCATGTGCCTATAATCACAAACAAAGGGTGTTCAATGGTTATAGAGAATGTCGCCAAACATTTACCTGCAGATGGGAAAGTTTGGATTACAAATAACACTAAATATCATAATTTTTTTAATGGAGGTGAACAAGCTAGAATACATCTTGTGGCTTGTGTTCTTGAGAGTCCTTTTAAAAACTGATGGAAATTACTAAAGGCATATTTCAAGCATCCCAAAATATTTATCAAAATAATAAAGGTTCTTTACTTAGAACTGTAATTTATACAATTGGACACTTTGCAATTGCGATTTCAGTTTTAATGTTAGTAGCAGATGTTTCTTTTAAAATTGCACTGACAGATGCAATTGTTGAACCAATTGCAAATTCAATTTGGTATTTTATTTTAGATAAGTGGTGGACAAGTAAATCTAAAAAATAATTTGATCGAATATACCAAAAAAAAAAGCAATTAGTAATCATTCGCAAAAAAGTTTCGATAATAGTAATCATTCGCATGGATAGTTATTGAAATAAATTTATTTATGATTAATTTTTTATTATGCAAATAGAAAATTATAATTGTAAAAAGTGTGGACTAACGATTTCCTCAACTTGTTCCAAGTGTGATAAAATTGTTGATGTTGAAGTTCTTGATGATGGTTGTATTGTTCAGAAAACTAAATGTTTAGATTGTGCAAATACTCCTGTAATCAAAGATGTTTGTGAACAACAAAAGTAGTTTAGCATTTAAAAATATAAGTCGAACAGATTAAGATTAATTCACACCCCAGGAATTTTCTATTCTTATCCAACCCTTAAAGTTTCCAGTTTTTACTTTACACCAATCATCATTACAATTCTGTATTAACAAAACTCTGCCCTTTTTTATTTTTGCTAAAGGTTTTGAAAAATTTGTTGGTTTATTAAACAAGATTTTATCTTTTTTTGGTATTATGGAATTTACCTTTTTTAGTTGAGAGACATGTATCCATCCACTATTATTTTTAAGATCAATAATTCTTCTAAAATTTTCTTTCCTATCAATCTGTTTTATAGGTAAATTTATTTTTTTATAAATATATTTTATAGGAAACTCAAATCCTGGACCATATCTTACGTTTACCTTATTTTTTTTAAGCGAAAGGAAAGTTTCATTTGAAAAAACGTTAGATGAAAAAAAAATACAGAATAAAATTAAAAGATATAATTTTTTCATTATTTTTATCACTAAACTATTTTTTTTTAAATTTAACTTTTCTAAAATTGAGATTTAAAAGATCTATAATTAGTATTTGATTTTTTAAATTTTGCCCAATATTCATGATCATTTTCAATGCTTCATTTGCCTGGGTTGTTCCCACAATTGATGCAGTTGTGCCAAGAACTCCCTCAAATTCACAGTTTAGATTATCATCTGAGATTTCATTTTCTTGATAAAAACTTTGTAAAGATGCTGTTTTTCTATCCTTAAAATCGAATGTAAATACATGACCGTCAAATTTGCTAATTGCTCCAATTACCAATTTTTTTTTTAATTTTATGCAGTAATCATTTATTAAAAATTTAGTTTTAAAATTATCTGATCCATCAATTATGATTTCATAATTTTTGATAATATTTTTAATATTTTTTTCATTGAGTCTTGATTTGTAAGTTTTAATTTTTGTTGATGGGTTTATCTCTTTGAGTTTTTTTGCAGCTACACTAACTTTTAATTTTTTTATATCTTTAGAAGTGTATAAACTTTGTCTATGTATGTTAGAAAGATTAACGATATCATTATCGATAAGCCCAATGGTTCCAATACCAGCTCTTACTAGATTTTCAGCAGCGGGACACCCTAAACCACCAACACCAACGATTAAAATTTTAGAGGACAAAATTTTTTTTTGACCTTTTGCACCTACATTTTTTAAAACTAATTGTCTTGAAAATCTTTCAATTTGAGATTTGTTTAAATTTTCTCTCATTTACCAGTTGAACCAAAACCGCCCTCTCCTCTTATTGTCTCCGGAAGATCATTAGTTTCCTCTAAATCCATTTTTATAACTGGCGTTAGTATCATTTGGGCAATTCTATCATTGTTATTAATTTTAAATTTTTTATCACTATGATTAAATAAAATAACTTTTATTTCTCCTCTATAATCACTATCAATTGTACCAGGTGTATTTAAAACACTGATATTATCTTTTGCCGCTAGTCCTGATCTTGGTCGAATTTGAATCTCATATTCCTTAGGGAACGCGAGTGATAATCCAGTTGGTATCATGCATGACTGCCCTGGCTTTAATTCTATTGGCTTATCTATAAACGCCATTAGATCCATGCCAGAAGCACCACTAGTTTTATATGATGGTAATTTTACAGAAGGTTCTAATTTTTTTACTAAAACTTTAATCATTGGTTTAAATGATCAATGATTTTTTCCACTAGTTCATCTGAAATTTCTGATTTAGATTTATATTTAAGTGTATCTTTTTTTTTATCTTTAAAAAAAATTGAAACTTCATTGAAATCCGAGTCAAAACCAATTGATTTATTTGATACGTCATTTGCAATTATCCAGTCACAATTTTTTTCATCTAATTTTTTATTAGCATAGTTTTCTAAATCATTAGTTTCAGCTGCAAAGCCCACTACAAGATTTGGTCTTAAAGAGTTGTGATTGGAGACATAATCAAGGATATCAACATTTCTCTCAAGTTCTAAACTCATTTCATCTTGTTTTTTTATTTTTATTTTTGAAGTTTTTTTCACTTTATAATCGCAAACTGCTGCTGAAAATATTGCAACATCAGCAGGTAAATTTTTAAGTGTTGATTGAAACATTTCTTCCGCAGTTTCTACTTTTATCAAATTAATATCATTATTTACTACTAAATTAGTTGGTCCTGAAATTAAAGTTGTTTCAAAACCTTTTTTTGATAATGATTTTGCAATCTCATAACCTTGTTTGCCACTTGATTTATTAGATATATATCTGACTGGATCAATATATTCTTTGGTCGGACCTGCAGTTACAATTGCTTTTAATTTATTTTTTACTTTTGAATTTTTGAAATGAATTTTTATTTTATTTATTATCTCATTTGGTTCTGACATTTTTCCTTTACCATATTCTCCACATGCCATATCACCAATTTCAGGACCAATTAATTCATAATTATAGGCTTTAAGTTTTGCTATATTTTGTTGAGTAGACTGATGTTCCCACATTCTTACATTCATTGCAGGTGCAACAAAAATTTTTTTATTTGAGGCCAGAGCAACAGTTGAAGCTAAATCGTCTGAACTTCCATTAGCAAGTTTAGATATTGTATTAGCAGTTGCAGGTGCAATTAAAATGAGATCAGCCCATCTTGAAAGACTAATATGATCCATTTCTGCTTCATTTTCTATACTAAAAAGATCTTGATAAACTTTAGATTGTGATAATGAGCTTATTGAGAGAGGTGTCACAAATTCAGCACCACTCTTGGTAAGAATCGTTTTTATACTTACACCGTCTTTTTTTAAAAGTCTTATTAATTCAAGACTTTTATATGCGGCTATACCTCCACAAATTATCAGTAAAATTTTTTTATTATTCAAGTTAATCATCAAGTGAATTAAAATACCAATAGACTAAAAATTACAAGAACTAAAAAGCCAATAATAGATTGATTTCTAAAAGCCGTCATTTCTGATTTTTTTATATTTAAAGCACTGTAAGAGTTGGAATTTTGTGGAATTTGACCACTAGCTAAATATGTTAAAGCCTGATTAGCTTTATCCATTATTTCAGGGAATTCTGGTAATCTTTTAATGACTTCTGAAGTGCTCTGTATTGTCTCATTAATTGTGGTTATTGGATCTTTTGTTTCTCTTAACCAGTTTTCTAGAACAGGTTTAGATGTAATCCAAATGTTTGTATTAGGATTTAATTTTCTAGCTACCCCCTCCACAACAACCATTGTTTTTTGCAGCATAAGAAGCTGAGGTTGTGTTTGCATGTTAAATTTTTCGGTAACATCAAATAATTGTTTTAATAATTTTCCACCAGAAATATCTTTAACAGTTTGACCGAAAATTGGCTCCCCGATCGATCTTAAAGCTTGAGCAAGGTCATCTATCGGAACTTCTTTAGGAACGAGCCCAGCAACCAAATGCACCTCTGCTACTTTACGATAATCTCTTTGGATAAAACCAAATAATATTTCCGCTAAAAATCTTTTACTCATTTTATCAAGTCTTCCCATTATTCCAAAATCAATAGGAACTATGTGGCCGTTATTATCTATAAATATATTCCCTTGATGCATATCTGCATGAAAAAATCCATCTCTAACAGCATGTCTTAGAAAATTTTGGATAATATCATTCGCAATTTTTTCAGTATCGAAATTTCTTCTTTTTAGTTCCTCAGTTTCTCTAATAGAAATTCCATCAACCCAATCTAATGTCATTACGTTTTCACTTGTAAAGTTCCAATAAATTTGTGGAATTCTAAATCCGACATCATTCTTTGTGTTTTCTGCGTATTCATTTGCAGCCGCAGCTTCAAACCTGAGGTCCATTTCTAGGTTGGTTATTTCCTTTAATAAGAAAACTACTTCGACTAATTTTAGTCTTTTAGTTTTTTTAATAAAAGACTCAACTAGAAAAGCAAATAGCATCATTGCATCTATCTCCTCATTAAAAATTTTTTTAATATTTGGACGTAAAATTTTTATTGCTACATCTTTGATAGTCCCATTATCATTTATTTGAGCTTTATGAACTTGTGCAATCGAGGCAGCAGCCACTGGTTCACTTAAGTCTATAATTGAATTATATGTATCTAAACCCAAATCATTTTTTATTATCTCTTTTGCTTCAATTAATGAAAATGGTGGAAGTTTGTCTTGAAGATTTTCAAGTTTCTTTGAAAGTTCTTCCCCAATAATATCTGGGCGAGTTGCAAGAAATTGCCCAAGTTTAATAAAAGTTGTACCCATAGACTCCAACGAATCAGATAAACGTTCACCCTCACTTTTATATTCATTTAATTTTTTTTTTGACGAAAGTGATATTGATAAAATTTTGAATAAAAATTTTATTAAAAATGGTGGTTCATGAAATTTTGAGACTATGTTTAATAGGTCTGATTTAGCAACTTTTCTACTAATTTTAAATAATGTGAATAATTTTCTAAACATTAAATTTTCCAACCACTATGAATCGAAACTATACCGTTATTTAAGTTTCTATAATTACATTTTTTAAAGTTATTACTTACCATTAACTCTAATAATTCATCTTGGTTAACAAATTCTTCGATACTTTTTATTAAATATTCGTAAGGTTCTTTTTTACCTACTATATATTTACCAACCAAAGGTATTAGTTTTGAATATTGTTTGTAAATATATTCAAAATTTTCATTTTGTATTTTAGAAAATTCTAAACATAAAAATCTCCCACCAGGCCTTAATACTCTGTAAGCCTCAGACAAAACTTTGTTTAAATTTGTTGCATTTCTTAAACCAAAACTAATTGTATAAAAATCAAAGGAATTTTCCTTTAAGGGAAGCTTTTCAGCTTTAGAAATTATCCAACTAATATTTTTGTAATTTGATAACTTGGCTTTTCCTTTTTTAATCATTCCTTTGTTTGGATCAACACAGGTTATATTATTGCTATAATCAGTGTTATCTAGAAAAAGTTTTCCAATATCACCTGTACCACATGCAACATCGATTAAATTTTGATTTTTCGATGGATTCATCATATTAATTAAATTTCTTTTCCAAAGTCTATGAACCCCAAGCGACATAAAGTCATTCATCAAATCATATTTATCAAAAACTTGATCAAAGACTCCCTGAACTAATCCTTTTCTATTCTGAAGATATTGTTGCATTTTTAATTAATTATAAGTGTAATATAATATCAAATGCCAGAATTACCAGAAGTAGAAATTGTAAAACAATCACTTACAAAAAATATTAGAGGAAAAAAAATAATAAAAGTTTCAGTAAGAAATAGAAATTTGAGATTTAAAGTAAAATCATCATTTGAGCACTATTTAAAGAACAAATATATCTCAAACATTAGTAGATTTTCAAAGTATTTGGTAATAGAACTTGAAAATCAAAGCTTTTGCATCATTCATCTTGGAATGTCTGGAACTATTCATATAGTGAAAAATAAAAAAAATTATTCATTTTCAAATACTAGTTTTTACAACTCACCAAATTTACCTAAGAAACATAACCATATTGAGTTTTTTTTTAAAGATTTAAAAATGATTTATAATGATCCAAGAAGATTTGGTTTTTTTCAATTAATTTTAGATAAAAATAATTTAGATAAAAGATTTCAAAATTATGGTCCAGAACCTTTTGATAAAAAATTTAATTTAAAATATGTAATAGAATATTTTGAAGGTAAAAATAAGAGTATAAAAAATTTTTTGATAGATCAAAAATTTGTTTCAGGGATTGGAAATATTTATGCGAGTGAAATTCTGTATTTATCTAAGATTCATCCACTTAAAGCTGCAAAAAAATTGAATAAATCTCAATGTAAAGAATTAATTCTTAATTCAAAAAAAATTTTACTTAATGCTATAAAAAAGGGAGGCTCAACAATAAGAGATTTTAAAAATACAAGAGGTAATACTGGTAATTTTCAAAAAGAGTTCCAAGTCTACGGTAGGAACAATTTAAATTGCAAAAGATCAGGCTGCTTTGGTGAAATTTGCAAAATTAATCAATCAAATAGATCAACTTTTTTGTGCAAAAAATGTCAAAAAATTTAAATATATTATTGACCGTACCTATTTAAGAAGCTATACCCCCTTCAAAATAATGGCCAATACAAAATCAGCAATCAAAAGAATAAGACGAATATCAAAGCAGACAGTCGTTAATAAAGCTAGAAAAAGTAAATTTAGGAATGCGTTAAAGAAGATGAACGCTCTAATTGAAAGCAAAGAGAAAAAAGAGGCTTTAAAATTCTTACCTAAGTTGAATTCAGAGCTTATGAAAGTTGCAAAAACAGGAATTATTAAAAAACAAAACGCATCTAGAAATATTTCGAGAATTACAAAAAAAATAGCTTCATTGTAATCGTCTATACCTCAAGTTGATTCAACTTCAACAATACGCATCATATATGAGATAGTCATTTTAAATTACAATATTTAGAATTAGTAAAAAAATATTATATTTAATTCAATCATAAATTTTATTTTATTTTTAATACACAAAAAAAAAATTTGTCAAAGAATTTTTAAAAAAAAATTTTTTTGCACAATCCTAGATTTTATTTTTTTTTGATTAAAGAAAATAATTTGTTGCATTAAGAACTATAAATGATGTAACTGGACTCTCTCCAAGAAAATGAGCAAAACTTATACAAACAAAAATTTTGATAAAACTAATTTAGATTGGTCATTAATACAGTCTGACTTAAAAATAAAACTAGGTATAGATGTTTATGAAAGTTGGATTAAAAAGATTGAGTTATTTGAAGAATTTAATAATTATATTTTATTAGCAGTTCCTACAAGGTTTATTCGTGATTGGATCACGTCAAGATATTTAGATCAGATCTTACAAACTATAAAAAAGCATAAAAAAGAGATTATCAGAATTGAATTCAAAATTACTGAAAAAAAAGAAAATAATTTTACTGATTCAATTGGTCAGAATAAAATTGGTGATGTAAAGAATATTTCATTTATTAAGGATTCATATCTCCAATATAATCGAATAGATCCAAATAAAAGATTTGAAAATTTTTTAATTGGATCAAGTAATAAGATTGCCTATGAAGCATCTTCTAAAGTTTCAGAAAATATTTCATATTATAATCCACTATATGTTTATGGTGGCGTAGGCCTTGGAAAAACACATTTATTAAACGCAATCGGACATGAAATGAATAAAAATAAAAAAGTTATGTTTATTTCAGCTGAGCGATTTATGTATCAATTTGTTAAATCAATAAAATCTAACGATATGGTTAAATTCAAAGAATATTTTAGAAACACCGATGTATTGATAATAGATGATATTCAATTTATGAATGGAAAAGAGGCCATGCAAGAGGAATTCTTTCACACTTTTAATGCACTTTTAGAAAAGGGTTCGCAAATTATTGTGTCTGCTGACAGACCTCCAAATAAACTGATTAGAATTCAGGAGAGAATAAAGTCACGATTTTCTGGTGGATTAGTGGTAGATATTCAAAAACCTGAGCATGATCTTAGAAAAAAAATCATAAATTATAAAATCGATGAATTGACAGGTTTGTATTCAGGTAAACTAAATATTTCTGAAGAAATTAAAGATTTTATAAGTTCAAAGATAAAAACAAATGTAAGAGAGTTAGTTGGAGCTATTAATCGTATTGTCTCTTTTTCTAGAATTTATAATAAACTGCCAAGTTTAGCTGAAACAAAAATTGTTTTAAAAGACTTATTAAATTTAAACGAAAATACTGTAACAATAGATGGAATTCAAACAATTGTTTGTAAATTTTTTAAGATTAGTAAAAATGAAATGCTATCTTCTAGAAGGTCTAGATATTTAGTTAGACCTAGACAAACAGCAATTTATTTAACAAAACTTTTAACTACTAAGTCTCTACCTGAAATAGGACGAGAATTTTCTAATCGTGACCACACAACAATAATTCATTCAGTCAAAACTATTGAGCAATTGAAGGAAAAAAACCCTGACATGAATGATAATATTAATAAATTAAAAAATATCATACTTTATAACAGAGAAAATGAAATTTAGTGTTAACCAAAAAGATCTTCAAGAAGCCTTAAGTTACTGTCAGGGGGTAATTGAAAAAAGAAGCACTCTTCCAATATTATCAAATGTTTTATTAGATGCTGGCAATTCAAAACTGATGATAACTGCAACAGATTTAGATTTAATTTTTATTCATCAAATAAATAATGTTGAGATTTTAGAGGAGGGAAAAACAACTACCTCTTCGTCTATAATGTTTGATATTGTTAGAAAGTTCTCTCCAGATAAAAAAATAAATTTGTCAATGAATAATGATAGTAAACTCCAACTTGAATCAGATCAATCAATATTTAATTTGAATTGTATAAGCTCTACAGAGTTTCCGTTAACTGATGAAAATTTTAATCAAAACGATTTTATAATTAATTCAAAACATTTTTTAAAACTGTTAAATAAATGTAAATTTTCAATCTCTAATGACGAAACGAGACACTACTTGAGTGGTATATATTTCCATCAAACTGAGGTTGAGGATAAGGTTTATCTTACAGCTGTGGCAACTGATAGTCATAGGATGTCTATATCTAAAATTAGGATAAACGAAAAGATAAACTTTGATCCGATAATTCTTCCAAAGAAGACTATTTTTCAACTTTGCAACTTACTGGATAGTTACGATGGAGATATAAAAATATCAAATTTAAAATCAAAAATAAAGTTTGAATTAACTAATAGTATTTTAATTTCAAAATTAATTGATGGGAAATTTCCAAATTACATACAAGTGATTCCTAAAAATAATCAAAAAAAATTAGAGACTGATCTAAAACCATTTTTAGGATCTATCGATAGAGTAGCATCTGTCTCTTTAGATAAAAAAGATGGTGTAAAATTCCAATTATCTCAAGATAACCTGAATTTATCTGTTAACAATACAAATAGTGGGGATGGTAATGAAACTCTTAAAGTAAAATTTAATTACGATTTAGAAATAAGTTTTAATTCTAGATATTTAATCGATGTAGCATCACAGCTTGAGGGAGATAAAATAGAATTATTTTTTAATGACACAGGGTCTCCAGCTTTGATAAAGGACCCGAGCGATTTCGATAGCATATATGTTGTGATGCCAATGAAGGGTTAATTAATCAAATCTAACTCTGAGTAGATTTTATCCTCTAAGTTTTTAAGAAAGATCTCTTTATCTAAATTATTACTTATACGTGGCATTATGGATATTGTTATAGTTCTATTTGAAGTTTTTCTTCCTGATTTAGGCCAGACATATCCTGAATTAATTGCAATTGGCTGACATGCAATATTAAGTCTCTCATAAATTCTAGATGCTCCTTTTTTGAAGGGTGGTCGATCATTTGGCAAAACTCTAGTTCCTTGAGGAAAAATTATTAGAGGTCTATCTGAACTTGTAATTACATTTGAAATTTCATCGTAAAAACTAAGATTATCTTTTGTTATTTGACCTCTTTTGATTGAAATAGATCCAATCTTTTTTAAGTACCATCCAAATATTGGTATAAGTAGCAATTCTTTCTTAAGAATAAATACTGGTGAGTTAAATAAAGTTTGAAGAAAAAAAGTTTCAAACATTGATTGATGTGATGCTGCTATAAAAAATTTTTCATCTTTTATAATATTTTCAGTTCCTTTAATTATAATTTTTGTTGAAAGAAAAAATTTTAGGCAAAAACTCGTCCAGTGACCCATTAACCTACCACCTAATAATACTACTTTTTGTGGTAAGAAAAATGAGGGTAAAAAAAATATTGAAATAATAATAATTCCAGTAAAAAAAAATAATGAAAATATGAAGTTTCTTAACATTGTGTTAAAAGCTAAATTATTTCCGCGTGCTTTTGTCTTTTTCTAATTACATTAATTTTTGAACCTTTAATTAATAATTCTATTGGTTTAGGTCTTAAATTATAATTTGAGCTTAAAGACATACCGTACGCGCCAACATCGCATATAGCTATTAAATCTTTTTCCTCTAATTTTTGAAATTTTTTTAATGTTATAAATTTATCAGTACTTTCGCAAATTGGACCAACGAATTCATAAGGTTTATTTGATATTTTATTTGATTTTATAACTGGCAATGTCCTATGAAATGCCCCGTATAATGCGGGTCTCATAAGATCATTCATAGCAGCATCTAAAATTATAAATTTTTTCCTGCCACTGTCTTTAATATAAATAACTCT
The DNA here is from genome assembly GCA_902554195.1 of uncultured Pelagibacteraceae bacterium. GTDB lineage: Bacteria > Pseudomonadota > Alphaproteobacteria > Pelagibacterales > Pelagibacteraceae > Pelagibacter. The sequence continues at coordinate 22,830 of CACDNT010000007.1, read as the reverse complement.
ACTAATTAACATACCAGTATTGCCAATTATAGATCTTCCAGGTTCAAAAATAATTTTTACGTTATGTTTTTTTAGAAAATTATTTATTGCAGTGTTATACTTTTTATAATTAAGTGTTTTATCTTTATTAAAATAATTAATTCCCATACCTCCACCTAAATCAATAAATTCAAATTGATGATTAGTCTTATCTAAGATATGGCTAACAGCTTCAAGCATTTTTCCATAGGGTTTATGATCTAAAATTTGACTACCTATGTGAACACTCAAACATTTTAAGTCTATATTTTTTGAATTATTACAAAAATCCACAATTTTATGAAATGTATCTTTATTTACCCCAAATTTATTCTCTTTTTTTCCTGTAGAAATTTGATTTAGTGTTTTTGCATCTGTATTAGGATTTAGCCTAACTCCAACCCTCACTTTTTTATTCCTTAATTTTGCAAGTCTATTTATTTCTATTATTTCACTTAATGACTCAGCATTAATGAGTAGTATTTTTTTATTTATCGCAAAATTCAATTCATTAGAAGTTTTTCCAACTCCAGAAAATACTATTTTATTGGGTTTTATTCCTGCTTTTATGGCTATCATGAGCTCACCTAAAGAAACTACATCAGCCCCTAAACCAAATTTTTTAATTTCTTTTATTAAATTAACATTGGTATTAGATTTAACTGCAAAACAAATTAAAGGTGAAAAAGATTTAAAATTTTTTTTAAATTTATTTATATTTTCTTTTAATTTTGAATATGAATAACAATAAAAAGGTGTTCCAAATTTTTTAGCTATTCTCTGGAAATTGACTTTTTCCACTGTTAGTCTTTTATTTATATATTTCATGAAATTTTGTTAATTATAATTGTTGGTACTTTAATTTCTTTATTTAAAACTTTATATTCAGGATCACCTTTCTTTCCACAAGAAACTAAAACACAACAAGCTAAAATAACAAATGTAATTTTTTTAATCATCTTAATTTTTTATATTTCCTTATCATCTTTTTGATATTATCAAAAGATGTTCCACCATAAGATTTTTTGGAATTGACAGAATTCTTTAAATCAAACACTTTTAGCACATCCTTTGTTAATGTAGATTCTACCTTTTTTAAGTCTTCCATGGATAATTCATTTAGTTTTTTCTTTTTCTTTTCAGCTAAATTCACTAGCAAAGCTGTTTTTTGATAAGCCTCTCTAAAAGACATCGAATTATTTTTAACAAGATAATCAGCTAAATCTGTTGCGGTGATGTATCCTGAATGCGCTAGTTCAAGCATTCTTTTTTTATTAGGACTTATATTCTTAAGAATTTCACTAAATATTTTTAAACTTTCAATAAGTACATCATAGGATTTAAAAATAATTTCTTTATCATCTTGAAGGTCTTTGAAATACGAAAGAGGTAATCCTTTTAATATGGTAAGCATTGAAAATAAATTACCAAAGGTAGTTCCTGATTTTCCCCGTAGGTACTCTAAGAGGTCAGGATTTTTTTTTTGTGGCATTATTGAGGAGCCGGTAACTACTTTATCAGTAAGGCTTATTAAATTAAAACCATCAGAATTCCAGATAATTAATTCCTCAGCAATTCTTGATAAATGTAATGAACAAACAGAAACACTGTAAAGAAAATCCAAAACAAAATCTCTGTCCGCTACAGTGTCGATTGAATTATTTGTAGGCTTTTCAAAACCAAGTTTTTTTGTCGTATAGTTCCTGTCAATGTTAAAAGAAGTTCCAGTTAATGCAACAACACCTAATGGGTTTTCATTTAGACTATCTAAATTATTCTTAAATCTTTCTTTGTCTCTTTTAAACATCTCTACGTATGCCATTAGATAGTGTGCAAATGAAACTGCTTGTGCATTTTTTAAATGAGTAAAACCTGGCATAATAGTATCTACATTTTTTTCAGCTAAATTAATTGAATTTTTAATCACGTTATTTAACATCACACTAATTTTTTGATTTGCAGATTTAATCCAGATCTTAAAGTCGGTTATTACTTGGTCGTTTCTAGATCTTGCTGTGTGAACATAACCCGCTTCTTCACCAATTATTTGAAACAGTCGTTTTTCAATATTAATATGAATGTCCTCGTATTTTTTATTAAATTCAAATTTTTTATTGGATATTTCTTTTTCAATTTTATTTAGTCCATAAATAATTTTATTTTTTGTTCTAAAAGAAATTATTTTTTGTTTAAATAACATTTCTACATGAGCAATAGAACCATTTATATCTTCTTTATACAGTCTTTTATCTACATCAATAGAGCTACCTATTTTTTGTGAGAGATTAGAAGAATTATTTTTAATTCTTGTATTCCATATTGTCTGGTTGTTTTTATTTTTTACCATGATAATTAATTATACCTATTTAACATGAGATTATTAATAATATTTGTTTTAATGCTATCAAATTCTTTTGCTAGTGACGCATCCGATATAAAAAATTTAGTCATTAATAAAGAGTTAAAAAATTACAGTGATATAACGTTTTTAAACATTAAAAATAAAGAATTATACTTAAATGATTATAAAGGAAATCTAGTTTTATTGAATTTTTGGGCAACTTGGTGTGCTCCATGTAAAGATGAAATGCCATCTTTAGATTTGTTAGCTGAAAATCCAAATTTAGATAATCTAAAGATATTTCCTATAAATATTGGTAAGGATACTAGTCAAAAATCTTTAACTTTCTTTGAAGATTTGAAGATAAAAAATTTAGAAATATATTTTGACTCACCCAATACATTAGCAAAGAAATTTAAATTAAGAGGTCTTCCTACAACTATACTTTTTAACAAAGATGGACTTGAGTTTGCAAGAATAATTGGATCAATCGACTTTGTTGATGAAAAATTTATTAAATGGTTAAGTAATTTTAATTAATTTTTAAAAAAATATGCAAAAGCAACTAAGGCTATAATTGCTATAAATTGTAATAAGACTCTTAACTGCATTAATTTATTAGAGTATTTCTTACTTGTTTCTCCACCTTTAAATAAAGTTCCAATACCAAGAATTAGAACTAAACCAACAGCCACAAGTAAGATTATAGATAAAATTTTTACTAATATTCCAGAAATCATAAAATTATAGTAGGCTGTTTTATAGATAAAAAAACATAAATCAATTACTATGACATTTTGCCTTGATACAACCATTATAAAACCAGAAAAAGATGTGAAAATTGAAAACGCAGTCATTTTACTACATGGGTACGGAGGCGATGGTAAAGATATAAGTATGCTTTCATTAAATTGGAAAAGGCACCTTACAAATACAATTTTTCTCTGCCCGAATGGTCATGAACCTTGTCCAATAAATCCATCTGGGTATCAATGGTTTGATCTTACAAAAGATGATCCAAAATACATTTTAAATGAGACAATCAAGGCTGAAAAAAAACTCAATCAATTCATAGATGAGGTAAAAATTAAATATAATCTTGAAAACGATAAAATTTGTTTGTCTGGTTTTAGCCAAGGATGTATGATGTCAATTAATTTAGGGCTCACATCTAAAAATAAATTTAATTGTGTTGTAGGTTTTTCTGGTAAGATTATTAATCAAGAGGATCTCAAGAAAAGAAAGAGAACATCAACAAATATTCTTTTAATTCATGGTGATTCTGATCAAGTTGTCTCACCCAATTATATGTTAGAGGCAAAAGATTTTTTTATCAGATCTAATATTGAAATAGAGACCTATTTAATTAAGAATTGCGACCATCATATTCCTATCGAAGCTTCCAGTATAGCATTAAATTATATTTCAAAAAAAATAAAATGAGTACTTAATATTGAAATCATTTTTTATTTAAGTTAAAATTAATCTATGAACAACTTTATTGAACAAGATGTATCATTAGAAAAATGTCCTGCATTAGTTTTAAATGCTGATTATAGACCTTTAAGCTATTATCCTTTATCATTATGGTCTTGGCAAGATACAGTAAAGTCAGTTTTTCTAGATAGAGTAATTATAGTAAGTAGTTATGATAGAATTGTACGAAGTCCATCATTCAAAATGCAGCTTCCAAGCGTAATAGCTCTTAAAGATTACATAGTTCCACAATCTAAACCAAGTTTTACAAGATTTAATGTTTTTTTAAGGGATAAATTTTCTTGTCAATATTGTGGAAGTGGAGAGGAATTAACTTTTGATCATTTGTTACCAAGATCAAAAGGTGGAGAAACACACTGGGATAATGTTGTAACAGCATGTTCAGCATGTAATGTTAAAAAAGGTGGAAAATTATTAAAATCTTCAGGAATGAAACTTAATCAATATCCTTATCAACCATCAACTGAAGATTTACATAGAAATGGAAAGAATTTTCCTCCTAATTATTTACATAAAAGTTGGATGGACTATTTATATTGGGATGTTGAGCTAGAAGCTTAAAATTAAATTTTCTCAGAAATATTAATTGCTAATTTAGATCCAGTTTTGATAATTCTGTCCATTATAGCGTAAAAGCCTTTTTTTGTTGCACCCTCTTCATAAGCAATATCCTTATGATCTAATTCATCTTGTCTAAATTTTGTAATTTTCTTTTTTAATTCTTCCTCATCAGGACCAAGCTGATTAATTTGATCTAAATAATGTTTATCAATAACTTCTTCAACGGATGCTGTACATAGCATCGCAGCTTTTTTGCCTAATAATGTAGAGCCAAAACCCAAACCAACACCTAGTAAATCCCATAGGGGTAAAAATTTTGTTGGTTCTATATTTCTTTTTTTTATTTCTTTTTCAAAAAATTGACAATGTTCTATTTCGTGTTCTTTCATATCTTCAATTGTTTTTTTTAAACTCTCATTTTTTACAATAGTGTTTAAAGCTAACAATTGGCCTTCATAGATTTTGACAGCACCTCTCTCACCAGCATGATCAACTCTAATAAATTCTTGTACTCTTTTATTTGTTTTTTTCATATTTCTTAAAAATTTTTAAAAGTGTTATAATAAACAATAGACTAATTACAATATTAATGCTTGTGAGCGATAATCCAAAAATCCTAAATGTCACATCTTTACAACTTATTGTTTTTTTACTTAATTGTTTAAGCAAATCTTCTTTAGTGACAATTTCTGTCGAACTTTTTACTCCACAAACAGATGACTCCTGAAAAAAACCTTGTTCAATTCCAAAATGATAAAATGAAATTGCAAAAGAGAAAATAAAAGTGAGGATTAATAACATAACTAAGAATTTCTGATTTTTTCTAATTAAAAAGATCGCCATTATTATCATAATGCTTAATCCATAGGGAATTCTCTCTATTAAACATAAATTACAAGGCTGATGTCCAAGAATATATTCTATAAAAAAAGCAGAAATTAAAGCAATAAAGCTAAATAAAAAAATTATTTTTAAATAAAATTCAGATTTAAAATTAAACATTAGATTTAAAAATTAGATAAATCATTAATCCAACAATAACAATTAATATCCCAATTATCGTAAACCATTTTGACCCATGTTTATCCATAAATTCATTAAACAAGTCTCCAAATTTATAAGAGAGATATGACACTAAAAAAAATCTTAACCCTCTAGAAATTAAACTTATTAAAACAAATATTAAAAAATTAAATCCTATGAGACCACTTGCAATCGTAAAAACTTTATAAGGAAGAGGGGTAAAACCTGCCAAAAAAAGAATCCCTAGCCAAGCATAAAAACCATCATTTTTTATCAAGCTTTCTTTTAAATTATATAGTTTATCTTCATAACCATAAAAATTCATGATATGTGCTCCAAACTCAAAAAAGAATGCTCCAATTATATAGCCGAGCATACCACCTAAAACTGAAAATATTGTTGTTATAAAAAAAATTTTTTTAAAATCTGCTTTTTTGGAGATTACCATCGGAACAACCATAACGTCAGGAGGTATAGGAAAAAAAGAGCTCTCAACAAATGACACAATTGCTAAGTAATATTTAGAACTTTTGTGACCTGCTAAATCTAAACATTTTTTGTAAAGATTTTTAAACATTTTTTGGTTTTAATATAATTTTAGTTCTTATACTATTTAATAAATTATTAAACAATCGGGGCGAATGGCGGAACTGGTAGACGCGCACGACTCAAAATCGTGTTTCGCAAGAAGTGAGAGTTCGATTCTCTCTTCGCCCACCAAATTATGCAATTAAGTAGAATAAACAGTTTAGTAGAACTTTTTTTTTCCAAGTATAAAGAAATAAACTCAGTTGCCGATAAGCCATTTTTAAAATGGTTAAAAGAAAATGAAAAAAATTTTTTTACTTGGGAACAAGTTGCGTTAAAAATTCAAATTTTATCTGAATACTTAAGAACAAATTTAGCTGATGGAGACCGATGTATACTATTATCTGAAAACCGACCAGAGTGGCTTATCTCTGATATATCGATTATGAATGCAGGCGGAGTAACGGTTCCACTATTTACAACTTATTCAGAGAAAGATTATGAATACATCATTAATGATTGTAAGCCAAAAATTTGTATAGTCTCTAATGAAATCCAATTAAAAAAAATACAAAAATTTATTTCAGAGGAAATAAAAGTTTTATCTATTGAAAATATAAATGAAAGAGTTGAGAACCTTGAAAATATATTTGATGCATATTTAAAAAAAAAGAAATTAGATATTCATACTAGTTTTAATCAAAATCTTGAAAGGAAAGATCTTGCCTGTATAATTTATACATCTGGAACGACTGGTAATCCTAAAGGAGTAATGCTTAGTCATGGAGGAATTTTATCAAATTGTGAGGGAGCTCAAGAAATATTAAACCAACTAGTTCAGGATAGTGAACCTACTTTTTTAACATGGTTACCATTATCTCATTCATATGAGCATGCAGTTCAATTTGTTCAAATTTCACTTGGTGCAAAAATTTATTATGCCGAAAGTCTAGAGAAGTTATTATCCAATATGTCCGTTGCAAAACCCACGATTATGACAGCTGTTCCAAGATTTTATCAAAATTTGTTCAGTAAAATTTCAATGAATTTTTCAAAACAAAAAGGGTTTAAGAAAAAACTGATATTATCCACTATCTCACTTGGTACCAAAAAACTAAATAATGAGAATTTAACATTGAGAGAAAAATTAATTAATTTTTTTTGTGAAAAACTTGTAAGAAAAAAGATTAAAAATCAGTTTGGTGGAAAACTAAAGGCTTTTGTATCTGGGGGAGGTGCTTTAGATCAAAAAATTGGAGAATTTTTAAATGCAATAGGATTACCAACACTCCAAGGCTACGGTCTTACAGAGGCCTCACCTGTTGTAAGCTGTAATATTCCTGGAAAAATCAAAATCGATACAGTAGGTCCTCCTTTTAAAACAAACCAGGTAAATATAGCTGCGGATGGTGAAATCTTAGTTAAAGGTGAAAATGTCATGCTTGGTTATTGGAACATGAAAAAGGAAACAACTGATGTAATAAGAAATGGCTGGTTGCACACTGGTGATATTGGAGAGATCACAGAAGATGGAAATTTAAAAATTACTGATAGAAAAAAAGAAATAATAGTTAATCTTGGTGGTGACAACATTTCACCATCTAAAATTGAAAATTTATTATGTTTAAATGAAAAAATTAAACAAAGTTTTGTTTATGGGGACAAAAAAACTTATTTAGTTGCGTTAATTGTCTCTGAAAGCACCAAAAATAGAAAAGAAATTGAAATTTTTTTAGAAAATATTAATAAAACTTTATCTTTAGTTGAAAAAGTTAAAAAATTTAAATTAATCGAGGAAGAATTTTCAATTGAAAATGGAATGTTAACACCAACATTAAAATTAAAAAGAAAAAAAATTTTAGATAAATATAAAGATGATTTAGAAAAACTTTATTAATTTATTAAAAATATTTGATTATAAAGCGCATAAACACTAACTTTTTTACACTTTTAAAAATTTAAAATTATATTTTTATAAAAATTTTTTTTCAAAATTTTATACTTCAATTAAAGAATTGACATAACGTGTATAAAAAAATAAAAATAAGTTAATTACGAATCATTTTGATTCGTTTAACTAAAAAAGGGAGCTAAAGATGCCTAAGAGAAGAAAAAAAGCAAAGAAGGCTAAGAAAAAAGCTAAGAAAAAAGCTAAAAAAAGAAGAAGAAGATAATAACTTAGTATTCTTTATAAAAAACGCTTCTCATAACTTTTTGTGTGAGAGGCGTTTTTTTTTAATCCTCAATTTGCTCTTCAACATCCGAAATTGGTTCCTCAACAGTTAAATCATTACTGCTTGATGTTTTTGGAGCTTTGTTTTCTTCTTTAATTTCTTTATTAAGATTTCTTTTTAGAGCTTTATCTAATTTTTTTTGTGTATCCTCTTTTGAGACATTCAAAACTATTTGAAATTCCGTAATAATCCTTTCATAAGCCTTTTCAAATAGCTGTCTTTCACTGTAAGATTGATCAATCATTATATCATCTCCTTTATTTAAATCTCTAACAACTTCTGCAAGTTCATAAATTTTTCCAGATGAAATTTTTGCTTCGTACTCCTGTGCTCGTCTACTCCACATAGATCTTTTAATTTTGGGTTTACTTTTTAAAATTGATATACTTTTGTTTACTTGATTAATTGTAGAGAGTGGACGCAAATTAGATTGTTTATTTACTGGTACCATTCCATTTGCTTTATCTTTTTCGAATTTAATGATGTATGTTTCTACATCAATTCCTCCAATATTTATCTTCTTAAATTCTGTAATTTGGCCAACCCCATGCTTAGGATAGACTACATAGTCTTTAATTTTATATTCTCTTTTCTCTGTGCTTTGTTTTTTAACTTTTTTAATTTCTGGTTTTAATTCATTATTTTTTGGAATTCTTAAGCTTTCTGATTGAGCATCATTTTTCTCAATTTTTTTAACCGATTTTTTTGAAACTTTTGATAATACTTTGATTATTTTTTTTATCTTTTTGGCTTTTTTAACTTTAGGTTTTTTTGCTTTTGTGACTTTTTTTAATTTTCGTATTTTTGATTTTTTTTTAAAGGTTTTCTTTAAAATATTTTTCAAACTTATTTTGCTCATTCTTATATTTTTCATGATCCGAAGGTGGATCTTTTTTTTCACTTATATTGGGCCAGATTTCAGAATACTTCCTATTGATTTCTAACCATTTTTCGCTACCTGTTTCAGTATCAGCTTTTATTGCATCTACCGGGCACTCTGGTTCGCAAACGCCACAATCTATACACTCATCAGGTTTAATTACAAGCATATTTTTTCCCTCATAAAAACAATCAACAGGACAAACTTCAACACAATCCATTAGTTTACATTTGATACATTTATCATTTACTATGTAAGTCATTTTATTATTTCTCTTCTAATTTTTTCTTTAATATTGCCCATTAATTTACTGTCAATATATAATAATCCACCTAATCTTCTCATTAAACTTGTCTCATAAATATCTGCTTCACTATTTGAGTAAATTATTTTCCAAAGTGTCTCAACTATTTTGATTTTATCATTTTCTTTCATATTTTTAACTTCTTTTGTAAACTCTAAAATTTGATTTGAATTTTCTTCAATTTTTTTTCCATCTAAAAATATTTTTTCTAAATTTTCATCGTTTGCACCTATTTGTAAAAGAGCTTGTTTTATAATCGTTTCTTCACTTTTTGAAAAGTTTTCATCAATTTTAGCTGCGTGAATTAAAAGTGCAGCTACTTTAGATAAATCATTATTTTCATTTTTATCTTTTTTAAAAAACATAGTTTTAATTAAGATTTAAATTTTTTAGGACACCAAAAGGATTTTCTTTTATATTCTTTTCATTTTGAAACTTTGCCTTCTTTTTTGGAATATATTTAAAGAAAACTTCATTATTTTTTTCCAAAATTTTATAACTCATAGCTTTAAGTAGTTGTTTAAAGTCATCTTTATTACATCCTAATAAATTTAACATCTCTGGTATCATTTTTATTTCCTTCATATCTTTTTTATCTGAATTTATTATTTGTACAAATAATCTCTCTAAGATGTCTATTCTAATATAGAAATTATTAAATTTTTCAAATCCACAAAGTAACATAAAATTTTTGTTCTGAATTTTGTTATCTTTTAAAAAATTTAGACCAAATGTTGGAGGTTCTAAATTGAAGTATTTTTGATTATGATTTTTCCACAACAGTGTTCTTAACGAAACTGGCTCTGGTTTGATTAATTTAAATAAGAAGACATGGTATCTACCAAATTTTACACCCAGGTCTCTTAAAATTTTTCTATCATTTTGGTCTAATTTCTTTAAATATTCAGTTATCTTATCTCTCTTAATGACACCATTATTTTCATAAAGTTGATAAGCTAAGGCTTTTATAGATGAATTCTTATCTTTTAAATCTTTTAAATCATAGAGACTTTTTAAAACTGTTGAAATTTTATTCTTTAACCATTTTTCTAAAAAAGTAATTAATTTACTTTTTTGATTTTGCTCTAACATGTCATCCACCAATAATTCTATGTTAGGACTTAAATAATCTTTACCAGGAATTAACCTACCAATCGTTGAATTATTCCAATAAATCTTAGAGTCATTTTTTAATTCAACTAACCCTGTATCAATCACAATTTGAATTCTTTTTTCTAGCTCTGGTCCTATCGTCTTTCTTGCAGCTTTTTTTAGAGATTTAATATCAGTCTCTAAAGCTCCTTTCTTGAGATCTAGTTCTAATTTGAGTCCATTTATTCTACCTATAAATTGATCATCGATCATTACATTATTATTTTCTAAAATTTTAGTATCAAATTCCATATCTTGTTTTAAACCTCTGGCAAGCACACTTGCTCTTTTATCAATAAATGTTTTTGTGAGTTCTTCATGAAGTCTATCTGAAAGTTTGTCCTCTAAGAGTTTAGTTTTTTCAATCCAATAATTTTGATTTTCAACCCAATTGTTTTTATTTGAAACATATGACCAAGTTCTCACATTTGCAATTCTATTTGCTAAAGAATCTACATTTCCGTCCAATTTATCCAGTTTCATAAGCTGAAAATGCATAAAATTATCTGATATTTTTCCCTTATCACTTTTTAAAAAATTAAATACTTTTTCAACGACATCGATGTGATTACCGTAGGTTTTTTTAACAAAGTCTGGAATTTGACAGCATTCCCAAAGCAGTGACAGCGTATCTTTTACATTTGGCAAATTATATAAGTCCAACCTCTTTAAGAAATATTTTAAAACCTTTTCATCTTCACACTCATGAATCTTTCTAAGCCAATCTTTATTTGGCCTCTCTTCAAGCGATTTTAATAACGAGTTGGGATTGTTAAAATTTAAATCTGAATTCCTCCAAAATAATGTTCTAATATTTTCAAATTTATGATTTTCTAAAAGTTCGACTTCTTCAGCTGTAATTTCTTTACAATCACCTGTGATGCCGAAATTACCATCATTGAGATATCTACCTGCTCTTCCAGCAATTTGGCCTATCTCAGATAGATTAAGTTTCCTTAATTTTTTTCCATCAAACTTTTTTAGATTTGAAAAATACACTTGATCTAAATCCATATTTATACCCATTCCAATTGCATCGGTTGCCACTAAAAAATCAACGTCACCTGATTGGTATAAGTCTACTTGTGCATTCCTTGTTTTTGGACTCAAAGATCCCATAACAATTGCAGCTCCACCTTTCTGTCTTCGTATTAATTCTGCTATTGCATAAACTTCTTCTGTCGAAAAAGCTATAATTGCCGTTTTTCTATTAATACGTGAAATTTTTTTGTGACCCGAGTAAGTGAGTTTAGATAATCTTTTTCTATCTATGAATTCTATATCGTCATTTAATTTTGAAATTATTCCTTTAATTGTATTTGAACCCATAAACATTGTAAGTTTACTACCTCTAATATTAAGTAGTCTGTCAGTAAAAATATGACCTCGTTCATGGTCTGCACACATTTGAATTTCATCAACACCTACAAATTCTAAATCTTTATCTATTGGCATCGACTCTACTGTGCACAAAAAATATTTTGCATTCGAAGGTATAATCTTCTCTTCACCAGTTATTAAAGCAACTTCGTCATATTTAGTTTTTTTGATAACTTTGTCATAGACTTCTCTAGCTAAAAGTCTTAATGGAAAACCAATCATCCCAGTATCAAAAGAGAGCATCGTTTCAATTGCTAAGTGGGTTTTGCCAGTATTTGTTGGGCCAAGCACTGCCGTAATTTTATTTTTATTCATTTCTATCTTTGGTATCTTAAATATTTTACCTACAAGATGTAGTTGCTCTTGAAGAACAAAAATAGACTAAAACATGACCGAATCGTTCTATAAAAAGTTCTCATTTCAAGTTGTTGAGAGGTTAGTCTAACATAATACAATCTATTGTCCAAATTACCTCAAATACTAAATTTTAAGACTTTATTTTAAGAATTTTCCAAACTCCAGAAGCAGATGTAATTATTTTGTTATTACATTTTAATTCACAAAATAAAAATACTAAAGTTTTCGTTTTTTTTAAAATTTTTACATGCCCTATAATTTCATCGCCAATTTTTGAAGCACCGATGTATTTAAGATCTAATGAAATTGTTACACATGGTGCATTTTCGGCACTACGATGTGCTGCTGTCCCTGCTCCAGCGTCTATCAAAGCTGCCAAATATCCTCCATGAGTAATGCCTGCTGCGTTCAAATGATTTTCATTAATAACTGATTTAAATTCATATTCACTTTCAGAGATATTTCTAAACATAACACCACCATTATGTTTCATAAAACCATGCTTTAAACTGATTTGTTCAAATGAATTAGACATAATTTGTTAAAGTATAAAAGTTAAAATAAGTAAAACTATAAGAATAATTATAAAAAAATAAATAACAGACATTTGAAGAGAGGATTTGATTAGCCATTTCATCATAATTTATCTTATTAATGGTGCGCCTGCTAGGAGTCGAACCCAGAACCTCCTGGTCCGTAGCCAAGCGCTCTATCCAGTTGAGCTACAGGCGCATTTTTAAATTTTATATATTATTCTATATCATTTTTTAGTGTATTTTAATTCTAAGATAAATTTAAATTATTATGAATAATTCAATGAATGAAGTTGTAGTTGTGGAGGCTATTAGAACTCCAATTGGAGCTTATAAAGGATCCCTTAAAGAATTAAGTGCTGATAAGTTGGGATCTATTGTTATTAAGGAAATTTTAAGAAAAAGTAAATTAGATAAAGACGATATTGATGAGGTTATTATGGGTCAAGTACTTACAGCTGGTGGAGGCCAAAATCCCGCAAGACAAGCCGCAATAAATGCGGGTATACATATTTCTAAACCGGCCCATTTAGTAAATCAAGTTTGCGGTTCAGGACTTAGAGCTGTAATTTCGGGTTTTCAATCAATTAAATTAGGAGAGGTAAAAAATGTAATTTCTGGTGGCCAAGAAAATATGTCATTAGCTCCACATTCAATTTTTTATCGGGATAATAAAAAAATTTCAGAGAAAAATTTAATTGATACAATGATAAATGATGGCTTGATGGATGCATTTAATAATTATCATATGGGTGTAACTGCTGAAAATGTTGCAAAGAAATTTAATATTTCAAGAGCCGATCAGGATGACTTTGCATTAAATTCTCAAAAAAAAACAGAAACTGCAATTAATACTAATAGATTTGAGGAAGAACTAATCAAAATAAATCAACCTGGTGTCAATCTTGAGATAGATGAACATCCAAGGAAAGATCTTACTAAAACAGATTTAGAGAAGCTAAAAGCAGTATTTTTAAAAGATGGAACTGTGACACCTGGAAACTCATCAGGAATTAATGATGGTGCTGCTGCTTTATTATTAACAACTTTAAAAGAGGCTAAAAAAAAATCACTTCAACCATTAGTAAAGATAATCTCATGGGCTTCAGTTGGAGTTGATCCAACTCTAATGGGTCTTGGGCCAATAGAGGCTGTGCGTGAAGCAGTTAAAAAAGCAAAATGGAATTTAAATGATATAGATCTTTTTGAAATTAATGAAGCTTTTGCCGCTCAAAGCATTGCAGTAATACGTGAGTTAGATATTGACGAGAATAAAGTTAATGTTAATGGAGGAGCTATAGCTTTAGGCCATCCCATAGGAGCATCAGGTGCTAGAATATTGGTTACGCTTATTCATGAAATGACAAAACAGAAAATGAATAAAGGTTGTGCTACACTATGCATAGGTGGCGGAATGGGCATAGCTATTTGTGTTGAGAGAATTTAAGAATTAATTTTTTTAAACTTCTCTTCAAGCAGAATTTTTTGTATCCAAATTTTAGCATCAATGTAAGTGCTTTCTTTTGGTTGTAAGAGTGTATTTAATAACTTTTTAATCATTTTCGATGAATACATAAGAAGAGTGTCAAAAAATTGAGCATAATGTGGTAAAATTAGCAATTAAGTAAAATTATATAGTGTATAAGATCTACATACTAAATGAGTGAAAAACTATTAGTCCCTGATATAGGTGATTTCGAAAATGTAGAGGTCATTGAACTGCTTGTTAAAGAGGGTCAAAAAATTGCCAAGAATGATCCAGTAGTTACTATAGAAAGTGATAAATCAAGTGTGGAAATACCTTCAACTTTATCAGGCATAATTGAGACAATAAAAGTCAAAGTAGGTGATAAAGTTTCAAAAGGTGATTTAATTCTGAATATTTTAGGATCAAATGAAGAACAATCTACAACAAAAACTATTCCAAAAGACACTGAAAATTTAATTAAAGAGGCAGAAAAATCATTGGAAAAAAAACAAGAGCAAATCGTCAATACAAATAATACTGAGAAAAAAAAACCAGAAATAATTCAAGTAGTTAATGATGGCGATATTGATCCATTAGAAACTAATGAGTGGTTGGAGTCACTAACTGCAGTAATTGAAAAAGATGGAAATCAAAGAGCCCATTATTTAATAAAGGAATTAATAAATAAAGCTTATATGGAGGGTGCAAATATTCCCTACACTCAAAACACACCCTATATAAATACAATTCCAGTAAATGAAGAGAAAAAATCAAATGGTGATCAAAATATTGAGAGAAGAATTCGGTCATTGATAAGATGGAATTCCGCGGCAATGGTCGTTCGCGCAAATAAGAAATTTCCTGAACTTGGAGGACATATTGGAACATTTGCATCAGCAGCTACGCTTTATGATGTAGGAATGAATCATTTTTGGAGAGCAAAAAATAATAAATTTGGGGGAGATTTAATTTATTTTCAAGGACATAGCGCTCCAGGAATGTATGCAAGAGCTTTTCTTGAGGGAAGACTTAATGAAAAACAATTAGATAGTTTTAGACAAGAAGTTAATCCAGGGGGTTTATCATCTTATCCGCATCCTTGGTTGATGCCAAATTTTTGGCAATTTCCAACAGTCTCAATGGGTTTAGGACCAATGTTAGCTATCTATCAAGCAAGATATATGAAATATTTGATTAACAGAGGTCTCATCAAAGATGAGGGACGAAAAGTGTGGGCTTTTTTAGGAGATGGGGAAATGGATGAACCAGAGTCTTTAGGTGCAATTGGTTTAGCAGCTAGAGAAAAATTAGATAATCTAATATTTGTGATCAATTGCAACCTTCAAAGATTGGACGGACCTGTAAGGGGTAATGGAAAAATCATACAAGAATTAGAGGGTATTTTCAGAGGAGCTGGATGGAATGTTATCAAAGTAATTTGGGGTTCTTATTGGGATCCGTTATTGGCTAACGATAAAACTGGTCATTTAATTAAAGTTATGAATGAAACTGTCGATGGTGAATATCAAGCAATGAAAGCAAGAGATGGAGCTTATGTGAGAGAAAAGTTTTTTGGTAAATACCCTGAAACTAAAGAGTTAATTTCAAGCCTTTCAGATAAAGATATATGGAGATTAAATAGAGGTGGACATGATCCCCACAAAGTTTTTGCAGCTTATGATAAAGCCTCAAAAAACATTGGAAGCCCAACAGTCGTGATTGCTAAAACCATAAAGGGATATGGGATGGGCAAAAGTGGAGAGAGTGTAAATACTACACATCAGACTAAAAAATTAGATATAGATGATTTGATGTATTATAGAGACAGGTTTGATGTTCCTTTAACTGATAAACAGGTGCAAAATATTGAGTATTATAAGCCAAACCAAAACTCACCTGAAATAAAATATATCAAAGAAAGAAGACTTCAATTAGGAGGATTTATCCCAGAGAGAACTACTTATGCAAAACCCATTAAAGCCCCTCCGAAAAATATTTTTGACAATATGAAAGAATCTACAGGTAAAAAAGAAATGTCGACTACGATGGCATTAGTAAGAATGCTTACTAATCTTCTGAGAGACAAAAATGTTGCCTCAAGATTAGTGCCAATCATTCCTGATGAGGCGAGAACATTTGGTATGGAGGGTTTTTTTCAAAAAATTGGTATTTATGCTCACGAAGGACAAAAATATGAACCTGAGGACTCAGCACAATTAAGTTCATATAGAGAAGAAAAAAGCGGACAAGTTTTGGAGGAAGGAATTAACGAGGCAGGTGCAATGTCTTCATGGATTGCTGCAGGCACTTCATACACAAATCATGATATTGAAATGATCCCTATCTATCTTTTTTACTCAATGTTTGGTTTTCAAAGAATAGGTGATTTTGCTTGGGCAGGAGCAGACAGTCAATCAAGAGGGTTTTTAATTGGTGCTACTGCTGGGAGAACAACATTAGCGGGAGAAGGTTTACAGCACCAAGATGGACATAGTCATTTAATGGCATCAACTATTCCAAACTGTAAATCTTATGATCCAACATTTCATTATGAACTAGCAACAATCTTTAGAGAAGGATTGAAAAGAATGCATGAGAAGAAAGAAAATATTTTTTATTACATTACAACAATGAACGAAAATTATCCTCATCCTGCTATGCCAACTGAAAAATCATGTGAAGAAGGCATTTTAAAAGGAATGTATAAAATTAAAGAATTTAACAAATATAAAAAAACCAAAATTCAATTTCTAGGATCAGGCACAATTTTAAGAGAAATGATAGCTGGTGCAGAGATTCTACAAAAGGAATATCAAATTGATAGTGAAGTTTGGAGCGTAACTAGTTTCAATGAATTAAGAAGAGATGGCTTAGAGGTAGAAAGATATAATTTATTAAATCCTGAAAAAGAACCAAAAAAATCATATGTTGAAAACTGTTTAGGCAAAACTGAGGGTCCAATTTTGGCTGCATCAGATTATATGAGGATGAATTCAGATCAAATTAGACCTTATATTAACAAGAGCTTTTACTCGTTAGGAACAGATGGATTTGGTCGAAGTGATACCAGAAAAAATTTAAGGAAGTTCTTTGAGGTTGATAAAGAACATGTCGTTGCATATGGACTAAGTGTTCTAGCTAAAGAACAATTAATTGCATCTAAATATGCTCAAGATGCAATAAAGAAGTACCAAATTGATAAAGATAAACCAATGCCGACAAAATTATAATGTCAAAGAAAGATATAAAAGTTCCAAATATTGGTGAATTCAAAGATGTGGAAGTCATCGAAGTTTTAATTAAAAAAGGTCAAAAAATAAAAAAGAATGATCCACTGATAACTATAGAAAGTGATAAATCAAGTGTGGAAATACCATCTTCTGATGATGGAACCATAATTTCTTTGAATGTTAAAATTGGAGACAAGGTATCGGAAGGTGATAAAATTATTGAAATTGAAAGTGAGAAAGAAATAAAAGAGACAACTGTTCAAGAATTACCAAAAAGTCAATTACCAAAAGAAATAAAAAAAAATGATGTAAAAAAAACCAACGAGTCTGAAAATATAATAGTTAAAGATTTTTCTACAAAAGCATCTGCTTCACCAAAAGTTAGAAAATTTGCGAGAGAACTCGGAGTTAATATCAACAAAGTCCCAGGCAGTGAAAGACAAGGTAGGATTACCGAGAATGATGTAAAGTTATTTGTTGCAACTAAATCTGATAAGAGTTTCAAAGATCAAAATACAACTGAACAAAAAATTGAACTAGAGTATTCCCACTCAGATTTTGGAGAAGTAGATATTAAAGACATTCCCAGAGTGAAAAAGTTGTCGTCTAAATATTTAATGAACTCTTGGACAAAAATTCCTCATGTAACCAACCATGATGAAGCTGATATTACCGAATTAGAGGAATTTAGAACTTCTCTTACGGACGTATATACTGGTGAAAAAAAAAAAATTACACCATTAGCTTTCATCGTAAAAGCATTAACAACATCATTAAAAAAATTTCCAAATTTTAACACCTCAATCGATCAAATTGAAAACGGTAAAATGACTGTTAAAAAGTATTATCATGTTGGCATAGCAGTGGATACGCCACACGGTTTGATGGTTCCTAAATTAAGAAATGCAGATAATAAAAATATTTCTTTAATAAGCACAGAATTAAAAAAAATCAGTCAGCAATGTAGAGATCTTAAAATTGACAAAAAAGAGTTATTCGGAGGTTCTATGACAATAACTAGCCTAGGGGGAATTGGGGGATCTTTTTTTACCCCAATTATAAATTATCCTGAAGTTGCTATTTTAGGAGTAGGAAAAGCTGAAAAAAAACAAATATTCATGGATGGAAAATTTGTAATGCGTACTATGTTGCCACTTTCCCTATCTTATGATCATAGAATCATTGATGGCGCGGAGGCAGCTCGATTTAATAATGATTTAAAAGAAAATCTTGGTAAAAATTTTGCTTATAAGTTAGCCGTTTAATAAAAATTATGTCTAAAAGTGTTTCATTGTTAAGTGCTTTGCTGTGTACATTTATTTGGGGAACTACATTTATTGCTCAAGACACTGGAATGGATGATATTGGTCCGTTTACATTTAATGCTGTAAGATTTTTTGTGGGTTTTTTAGCAATTCTTCCTTTAGTATTTTTATTCGAGACTAAAAAATTTAAATTAGAATTTAAAGCTGGTTTTAGATATTTTGTTATTCTATCTTTTTTAATTGGATTATCATTATTTTTAGGCTCGGCATTGCAGCAAGTAGCTCTGCTTTATACAGATGTAGCTAATGCTGCTTTTTTTACGATTTTTTATGTTCCGATGGTACCAATTATTATTTTTATATTTAAGAGAGATTCATTGCATTGGAGTGTATGGCCTTCAGTCATTTTATGTCTAATTGGTGGGTATCTTTTAACCAATTTTTATGACGCTACAGTTAGACTTGGAGACACATTGGTCATTCTTGGAGCATTATTCTGGAGTACTCACATCATATTTACTGGAATGATTGTTAAAACATATAACTTACCCTTAACATTAGGCGCAATTCAAACTTTATTAGTGGCTTTATTTTCTTTTATCATTGGTTTGATTTATGAAGAATTTGTAATTGAAAATATTCTCAACGAGATAGACTCTATACTCTATGCAGGAATTTTATCAGGTGGTTTTGCATTCGTTTTACAAATTTACGCTCAAAAAAACATAACACCTGCACCAGCAGCCATAATTTTTTCATTAGAAGGTGTATTTGCAACTATCGCAGCGTGGTTTTTATTAAGTCAAATTTTAGATTTTAATAATATATTAGGGTGCTTATTCATATTGTGTGGTGTTTTAATTTCTCAATTATTACCCTTGATGAGGAAAATAAATTATCAATAATAAAACTAAAGCAATAATAATTCTATAAATTACGAATACGGTTAAAGAAAAATTCCTTACATATCTTATAAAATATTTGACTGTGATAAATGAGAAGATAAAAGAAAGAGTAACTGCAATTAATAATAAATAATTAATTTCAGTAGACTGTTGTACAGCATCTTGAAGACCTAAAAAACTTGCCCCTGCTAACGCAGGTATAGATAATAAAAAGGCGATTTTGCTTGAGTCAACTCTATTAAATTTCAAAAATCGAGCTGCTGTTAGAGTTATTCCTGCTCTACTCACACCAGGTATGAGTGCTAAAATTTGAAATAAACCTATGAATAATATCGATTTTATATTTAAGTTGATTGATATATTTTGATTAGTATCTCTTTTATCCGATAAAAATAGGACTAAACCAAAAAATAGAGTTGTCCAAGCAATAATTTCTATATTTCTTAAAAGATTAATTATTTCGATCGAATATATTATATATCCAAAAATTATAAGAGGAATTGATCCAACTAAAATCAAAACCAAAAGTTTTTGATTGTTTCTTAAATTTAGTAAATCTTTTTTAAAGTAATAGATTATCGCAAATAAAGAACCCAAGTGCAGACCAATATCAATGAATAAAGAGCTTGAGCTAAAATCATAAAAATTTGATATTAAGATCAGATGGGCTGAAGAGCTAATAGGTAAAAATTCAGAAATTCCTTGGACCACAGAAAGAATTAGTATTTCTATAAAATCTTGAAGCATAAAGATGTCGTAACTTAAAAAATATTCATTTTAAACAATTCGATTTAATCATAATAGGTATGCAAAAAATAAATTTCTCACATTTTATGGTAAATAAAGTTTATTATAGGTCATAATTATTGACCTAAATAATACTTTTATTACTAAAAACAATGTATAATTTGCCAAAAATTTAAAGATTCTATGACTGATAAAATGTTAAAATTTGTGAAAATAGGTCAACAAACTCCACCTAAAAGAAAAATTGGCACAAGAAAAGAGGATTTTAATGAGATCTATGACGAGTTTGTAACTAAAAAAGCTGAAGAACAATCAAGCAGATGTTCTCAATGTGGAGTTCCATTTTGCCAAGTACATTGTCCCTTAAGCAACAATATTCCAGATTGGTTAAAACTTACAGCTGAGGGAAGATTGAAAGAGGCCTACGAATTATCTCAAAGCACTAACAATATGCCAGAGGTGTGTGGAAGAATTTGTCCTCAGGACAGATTGTGTGAGGGTAACTGCGTTATTGAACAATCAGGACATGGAACAGTTACTATTGGTTCAGTTGAGAAATATATTAATGATAAAGCGTGGGAACAAGGCTGGGTTAAACCAATTTCTCTGAAACATGAAAAAGACCAAAGCGTTGGAATAATTGGTGCCGGTCCCGCAGGATTGGCAGCTGCTGAGCAGCTAAGGAAAAATGGATATAAAATTACTGTTTATGATCGATATGATCGCGCAGGTGGATTATTAATTTATGGAATTCCAAATTTTAAACTTGAAAAACATGTAGTTGAGCGAAGAACAAAATTGCTAAAGGATGGTGGGATAAAATTTATTCAAAATTTTGAAGTTGGTAAAGATGCAACTTTAGAACAGTTGCGAAAAAAACATGATGCAATTTTAATAGCGACGGGTGTGTATAAACCAAGAGAAGTTGAATTACCTGGCAATGATTTAGGTAATATTTTTCCTGCAATGGAGTTTTTGACAGCATCAAATAAAAAAGGCCTAGGAGATAAAGTAGAGTTATTTGATAAAGGAATTTTAAACGCTGAGGGAAAAGATGTTGTCGTAATAGGTGGCGGTGACACAGCAATGGATTGTGTAAGAACCTCAGTAAGACAAAAAGCAAAGTCAGTAAAATGTTTATATAGAAGAGATAAAGAAAATATGCCTGGATCTGCTAGAGAAGTTGCAAATGCTGAGGAGGAGGGTGTAGAATTTGTTTGGCTTTCTAGTCCAAAAGAATTTAAGGGAAAAAATAAAATAGAAAATTTAGTTGTTAATCAAATTGAATTAGGTGAACCAGATGAATCAGGAAGACGAAAACCAGAAATTAAAGAAGGTTCAGAATTTATGGTGAAAGCCGATATGGTAATCAAAGCTCTTGGATTTGATCCAGAAAATCTACCATTATTATTTGATGCACAAGAGTTACAAGTAACAAAATGGGGAACAATTAAAACTGATTTCAATACAATGGAAACAAATCTAAAAGGTGTTTTTGCTGCAGGA
Organism: uncultured Pelagibacteraceae bacterium; assembly: GCA_902554195.1. GTDB lineage: Bacteria > Pseudomonadota > Alphaproteobacteria > Pelagibacterales > Pelagibacteraceae > Pelagibacter. Next base: position 901 of record CACDNT010000007.1, on the reverse strand, counting down.
GATATTGTAAGAGGAGCGTCGTTAGTAGTATGGGCAATCAAAGATGGGAGAGATGCAGCTTCTTCTATGAAAACATATTTAGAAAATATACAATTAAAAAAAACAAAAGTAGCTTAATGGAAAATTATAAAAAAAATTTAGAGTTACTAACAAAAAATCATGTTTATTCAAAAGAGATGGAACATGATGCTTGTGGAGTTGGTTTAATCGCATCTACAGAAGGAAAAAAATCTAGGGCTATAGTTGAGTATGGAATTGAAGCTTTAAAAGCAGTTTGGCACAGGGGCGCAGTTGATGCAGATGGAAAAACGGGCGATGGAGCAGGAATACATGTCGAAATTCCGAAAGATTTTTTTATAGAAAAAATACAAGTTACTGGGCACGATTATGATAATTCTGAAATCTGCGTAGGAATGATTTTTTTACCTAGAAATGACTATTCAGCGCAAGAGAGTTGCAAAACAATAGTTGAGAGTGAACTAACTAAAAATAATTTTAGTATATATGGTTGGCGACAAGTACCAGTAAATTCAAAAGTTTTAGGGGAAAAAGCTCTTCAAACCATGCCAGAAATCATTCAAGTTCTTTTTAAGCCTAATGATCCAAATTTATTAGATAAAAACTTAGAGAGAAAAATTTACGAAACAAGAAAGAGAATTGAAAATAAAGCTTTTGATGCCTCACTGAATAATTTTTACATTTGTTCAATTAGTTCAAAGTCTATAATTTATAAAGGGCTATATTTAGCAGAGGCATTATCTGACTTTTATTTAGATCTTAGAGACTCAAGATTTATTTCAAGATATGCAATTTTTCATCAAAGATTTTCAACAAACACCGCACCGAGCTGGAGCTTAGCTCAACCATTTAGGGCCGTAGCGCACAATGGTGAGATAAATAC
>CACDNT010000006.1 GCA_902554195.1 uncultured Pelagibacteraceae bacterium | reverse complement strand
ATACAGTTGGTACCATTTTTTTTCCAAAGATAAGCAATTGCATCTAATCTAAAAATCGTGACACCATTACTAACTAGGTGAACCATGATTTTAATAAATCTAAGAAGCACTGATGGATTCTTAAAATCCAAGTCTATTTGATCAGCACTAAAAGTTCGCCATAAATAATCGGATTTTCTAAAAATATCTATTTTTTTTAGAAGTTTATGATCTCTTGGTCTTACCACTTTAGATGTATTAAATTTAGAATTAACAGTTAAAAAATAATCTTTGCCAGGTCTTTTTTTTTTAAGAAAATTTTTAAACCACAAACCTCTAGCTGATGAGTGATTAATTACAATATCGGCCATCACATGACTAGATTTTGAAATCTTTTTTATATCGGACCAACTACCAATTCTTCTTTCAATCTTATAATGATCTTTTACTGCAAAACCACTATCACTACTGGAGGGATAAAAAGGTAAAAAATGAATAGCATCAAAGTATTTATTCAAATTTTTTTTAAAAAAATTTTGAAAAACTTGAATAGAACTTTTTTGATTTGAATTTATGTTATCTCCATAACATATTACTAATGAAGTTTTTTCTGAGATAGTAAGTTTTTTTTTTGAATTATTTTGATTAAATTTTTTGATTATTAGTATTATTTGATCTTTTAAATGATCAATATCTCTTTCATTTAAAGAGGGTTTGTAAATAGTCCTTAGTATAGAACTAATTTTTTTTTGGTTTTTTTGAAATAGCATTAAGAATGTTTTTTATTATCATCATTAACTACTTTTTCAAGTCTTCCAAGAAAATCTGGTATAGCACTTTTTACTCTGCTCCACGTTGGTATAAAAGGAGTATCCATTGGATTTTGGATAAATGCTTCTCCAGCTTTCATTATATTTATTGCAAATAACTCAACAGCTTTTTCTTCTGTATGCGAGTCTAACTCTAGACCATTCATTGCTGCATCACTTCTATAAATATCAATTAGATCTAAGGCAGATCTATAATATGTCGCTTTCAATGATCTAAATTTTTCTCTACTAAAGGTATTACCTTGAGTAGCTAATTTCTTAATGAATGTTTTAATTATATCTATAGACATTCTGGATAGTCCTTTAGTTTCGTCATCTAAAGATAAAACTTGATGTTTATGATCGTAGGTATCAGCTAAATCAACCTGGCAAATATTTTGCGGCGAGAAACTTCTTTGCATTTCAGATAAAATTCCCACTTCAATTCCCCAATCAGATGAAATTCTTAACTCTGGTAAAACATTTCTTCTAAATGAAAACTCTCCAGCCAAAGGGTATTTAAATGATTTCATAAAGTTTAAGTAATCACTTTTACCAATCGTTTTCTCTAAAGCTGTTAATAACGGAAAAACAAGTAATCTTGCAACTCTACCATTCATTTTGTTATTGGCCACCCTTGGATAGTACCCCTTACAAAACTCAAAGTTAAAAAGAGGATTTACAACTGGGTAAAAAAGTTTTGCAAGCATTCTCCTATCATAAGTTTTGATATCGCAATCATGTAAAGCAACTGAACGAGCACTATCTCTTGCAATACACATACCAATGCAATACCAAACATTACGGCCTTTTCCTAGCTCACTAGGAGCAAGATTATTTTTCTTTAATTCTTGATCAAGTTTTTTTAATGCTGGACCATCATTCCAAAGGATAGAAAAAGAAGTTTTTAATTTTTTAAAAAATTTCCAAGCTTTTTTTGCTTGAGCTTCATTCGCTTTATCTAATCCAATAATTATGTGATCTAAATATTTAGTTTTACTTATTTCATCAACAATTTTTGGTAAAGCTTCTCCCTCCAATTCAGAATAAAGACATGGTAAAATTAATTCCATTTTTCTTTGTTCAGAAAATTTTGATAATTCACTTTCTATGACTGATGTAGACTTAGTCCCAAAGTCATGTAAAGTTGAGATTATTCCATTTTGTGAAAAGTCACCCATGGCGGGTTTTTATCCTAATAGTTCAATTTAAGTAGTGCCGTTTTGATCACATCAGCCCAGCCTTCAGGTGATGGCTTGTTTGAAAATATAAGATTATCAATGTTTATTTGATCTTGAATAAATTGATCATTGAATACTAAACAAGGAATGTCACAACTTTTTAACATATCTAGATCATTATAATTGTCTCCAACTGCAATTGTCTTAATTTTATCCTCAGTTTTTTTTAAAATTTTTATAACTCTATTCATAGATTTAACTTTATTAATATTATCACAAAGGTTTAAAACACGCCCACCTTCTTGAAGAGTTAATGAATTGGAATTTAAAACTTTTAATAATTTATTTTTTTCATTTTTGTCTCCTTTAAATAAAAAAGGTAAAGTATATTTTCTATTTAAAGCATCTTTGAGTTTTACATCTTTTTGCCCTAATATATTTTCTTGTTCTTTTTTACTCATTTTTGAAATTTGAAAACATTTTTCTTTTAATTTTTCAGGAACTTTATTTTCAAAAATCTTAATTAGTTCTTCTTTTTCTCTGCTAAGAACAAGTTTATCTGGAAAATTAGAGGTAATTAAATTTAATCCATGAATAGATGATCCATTTTCCGATATAAAAGGAAGATTTATTCCAAGCTCTTCATTGAATTTTTCAATTTCTTTTTCTGTTTTGCTAGAATTTGGAATAATAATCACACCTTTATTTACAAGACTTTTTATATAATCTTTGATGCTGTCGAATTGAAAAGTATCTCTATGCAAAAGAGATCCATCTAAATCAGTAAAAATTACAACTGTAAATTTTTTTTTCATTTATCCTATTACTATATATATAGTAGAAAATTTAAAAATTTACTTATTAGACTTGTTCAATTATAAATATTAGCATAAATACTCATGAAATTCATTAATGCCCTCGTGGTGAAATTGGTAGACACAAAGGACTTAAAATCCTTGCCGCTTGCGGAGTGCCAGTTCGAGTCTGGCCGAGGGCACCATTAAATGAGAAAAATACAAATTATTTCTGATAAAAATTTAAAGTCACAAAGAATTAAAAAATCTTTATTTAATATACTTAAAAAATTTAAACAAAAAAAATCAAATATTATAATAGTGATTGGTGGTGATGGATTTATGCTCCAAACATTAAAAAAAAATGAGAGATCTAAAAAATTATTTTATGGTGTCAATTCTGGTAATTATGGTTTTTTAATGAATAAATTTTCATCAAAAAATTTTATAAAAAACTTAATAAGATCAAAAACAGTTTCTATTTCACCCTTAGTAATGATTGTTAAAAATAATAAAAATATTATAAAAAAACATATAGCTATTAATGAGGTATCAATTTTAAGACAAAGTAGACAAGCAGCATCATTATCAATTAATCATGGTTCAAAACAAATTATTAAAGAATTAGTTTCAGATGGTGTTCTTGTATCAACTCCTGCAGGAAGTACTGCTTATAACTTATCTGTTCATGGTCCAATTCTAAGTCTTAATTCAAAAAAACTCACTATTTCACCAATAAGTCCATTCAGACCAAGAAGATGGAAAGGAAAAATAGTAAGCGATAGATCAAAAATATTAATAAAAAATTTAAATCCGAAAAAAAGACCTATTAGTGCTGTTGCTGACAATATAGAAGTTAGAAACGCAAAAAACATTACTATAAGAACTAATCAAAAAATAAAATTTAATCTTTTATATGATCAAAACCGTAGCCTTCAAAAAAAGATAAAATTAGAACAATTAAGGAGAGAAACATCTTAGCAGTACTCTAAAAAAGATAATCATAATAGATTTATTGACTTTATATTAATTATTATTGTATTCAGGATCAATTTTTATTTAAAGGATATTATAAAACAAAAAAAAGCATAACCGGTCTTAAGATTAGTGATTAATTTTAAATTAATATTTTATGGAAACTCAAAAATTTAAGAATAGAGAATTTTTAGCGTATCAATTTCTTAAAACACAAGGTGTTAAATATAAAAAGAATGTAAAGTTGAAAGAACTTGAAAAACTAATTAACAAACTTCCTAACAGTGAATTTTTTTATGAGTGGAAAATAATGGCTGTTTTAAAAATAATGTGGCACTTTGATTACATAAATAACTATTTAGAAAATCCAAAAAAAATACAAAGAACTATTGATGAATTATATTTTACAGGCAAAATTTGGGAAAACTTTTTAAAATCTAATTGGATAAAACATGGTCATAAAAAGAAAAAATTAAAAAGTAAATGGGAGAATACCAGACATGCTTTTAACTATATGTGGACAAGAACTACCAAAAATAAAAATGATTATAATTTGTCAAAGAAAATGGTGGTACCAAGAGTTAATCAAATTGTAAACATGTTACCTGGTAATTCAAAATGGTTTAAAAATAAAATTGTATTAGACTCTGGATGTGGTCCAGCTAGATATATTGATTGTATTAAAAACTATGATGTAAAAGAAATTCATGGTCTTGACAATGGTTCAGATATAATTGAAGCGAACAAAATTAAATATAAAAAAAGAAAAAATATAAAATTTACTGTTGGAAATTTTAAGAAATTAAAGTTTAAAAACGATACTTTTGATTTTATTTTTAGTGTTGGTGTTCTTCATCATTGTGAAGTGCCTATTAAAAAACTAATGGATGAGCATAGAAGAGTTCTAAAAAAGAATGGAAAGTTTTTTGTTTTTATTCAATCCAGTGGTGGTTTACAATTAAAACTTTGGAAATTTTTCAGAAGTATTATGAAAAATATTAAGATTAATTTTGTTGAAGATTTTTTAAAAAATAAAATAAATCCTTTGCGAGTTCAGGGTTTTTTAGACCATTGTTATGGAGAACTCCAACCAATAACAAGAGTTGATTTTGAGAAATATTTGAAGAAAAAATTTTCAGACGTTAAACGAATTCATGGTATCAAAGGCGCAGATGTTACACCTGAAATTTATAAAAAAGATAAATTTTTCAAAGAAAGATTTGGTGACGCACAACTAAGGTATTTATTAACAAGATAAATCTTAAAAAATATTTTAAATTTTTCTAAATATGGTGCCCCCGCACGGATTCGAACCGCGGACCTATTGATTACAAATCTTGTATCACCAATCAAATAAATCTTCTTTTGCAATACTTATAAACAATCATCAGTAATCTCGACACACGTACGACACAATGCTAAAGTTTTCATAATGAAAAAATTTTTAGGGATCGTTGTTCTGGGTTTGTTGTTAAGTGGGAATGCTTTTGCAAATGAAAAACAGACATACATCTTAAATAATCTTCAAGAAGATTTTACCACTTGTTATAGTTATTTTAAAATAGCTGAAGAGGGAATATCTAGAGGATCTAATGTAGATAAAGAGACTATAGCTGGCTTAAAGAAGTCTGCTGATATATCATTAGAGTCAGCTTATTTAGTTGGACAACAATTAAATATGAAAACAGAAGCAATGACAGCAAGAGTTAAAATGTCTTTTGAAAAAATGCAAAAAGAGATGGGATCGGACTTTATTAATTTTTCAATAATTTTGGATAAGTATGCATACTACTGCAAAGAAGTTATCGAAAAACCAGAGTCAAGAATGAAATATTGGGAAAATAAATTTTAGATGATAGAAGTATTGATTGTATTAGAGCTTGCATTTTTAACTTACAAACTTTTACAGGATTAATATGAAAAAACTTTTAGGGATCGTGGTTCTTGGTTTATTTTTTATCAGCAGTGTACAAGCTGATGAAAAAATTTATTACTGCATTGATGATGCGGCTACAGGTTATGATATTGATAAGTCAGGGACAATATCTAAGAATTATGCAGGAAGTAGGTGGAAAGCTAAAATAGATTTTGAAAAAGGAATATTTGAACCAAAAGGAATTGGTTTAATTGGAGGTTGGAAAAATGCAGGAGGGAAATATTCTTTCACAGATGGAAGTATCTCTTTCGTAAAGTTTTATGATAAATTGAACTTCAAATATATTAGAAGCTCACATTTTGGACCTGTAGACAGTGTTTATGTTGCCATTGGCAGTTGTTCGAAATTTTAAACGACTACTTGATCACGACACTAGTACGACACACTCACGACACAATAGTCAAAGGTTTTTAGATTTAGCAAAAAAAATTAGTGTTGATTTTATTAAGTGATGGTGCCCCCGCACGGATTCGAACCGCGGACCTATTGATTACAAATCAATTATAAAACTTTAAATAAACATTTGTTTGCAACATTAATTTATAAATAATTAATACGTGACAACAATCTGACAACAATGGTAAGCTTGAAATATGAAAAAACTCTATAAATTACTTATTGCATTTATAGTTTTGGCTATGTCAATAGTATACCCAACTCTTGTTGCAAACTCAGCTGTTACTTGTTTTTTTAAAAGTGAATATACATCTGGCTTTAACAAGATTTGTACTTATAATTGTGTAGGATCTGATGTAGCAATTACAATTGGTGCTACTGAACTTTGTCCTTTAACTATACAAAGATAAATCTTAAAAGATTTAAAAAACTAAACTTATGAGATTAACATTCTTAATTAGTTTACTAATTTTATTAACAAGTTGCGCAACTAATGGAACTTCAAATATCGATCCTAGTGTTTGGGAAGATCTTTCAAATATTTCTGAAGCTTTATTAGAAGGTAAATCTTACTCTGAGGCCCTAAGTGAGGTGAAGTACTAATATGAAAAAAATTTTAGTCATAATGGTTTTAATTTCATTAATACCAACTGTTTCTAATGCAAGTGTTTTAGGCAATTACTTATCAACAAAAGATGGAGCTGAAAACAGAATATATAATCTTGTTATAGAAAGTTATAATAATTTTAAAAGAAATTTTAAATCTGAAGTATTAGATTACTGTAAAAATCAAATGATTAGTGGCGGTGGCATAAATCAAATTATTCAACAAACAAAATGTGAGTACAATGCAGCTGTGGATCTATTAAGCTCTAATGATATTAACTTTGATCCAATGAGTGAAATTACCTGGAACTGGCATCAAGATGCACACCCAATGTCAAAAACTGTAGCTGTGACAGTACATAGATGCAGTAGTTCTTCTTGTAAATCAGATACATTAAATAATTATGCCGAAAATAAAATTACTTTATTAACTTCATATTTTAGGAAAATGGATCGCGGCGTGAAAAAAATAGCACTAGAAGCAAATGAAAAATATTAAGTGAAAAAACTTTTATGCATAATTGTTCTAGGGTTATCGTTTAATTTAAACTCTTTAGCAATGAATCCAGAATTTAAGAAAGAAATATTTGATGGATGCTATCTTGATGCTAAATCTACTTTAGGAAATCAAAGAGCAAAGCAATATTGTACTTGTACAACTGAGATGCTTCATAGGAAATTTTCAGATGAAGAAATTCTATTAATTGGACAAAAAAGTCAGGATGAACAGATGCAAGCATTTAGTTTTGCATCAAACTATTGTAATAAGAATGCTGATGCTCCCAATTAAAACGACTACTTGATTTGACAACAAACTGACAACAATCTGACAACACTTATTGTCGTAACTTTTATTTTTGCATAGATATTTTTGATCAAAAAGTAAGTGAAGTGGTGCCCCCGCACGGATTCGAACCGCGGACCTATTGATTACAAATCAATTGCTCTACCAGCTGAGCTACAAGGGCATGCGCAATAATTATTAAGAATTCTTTAATTAATCAACTCTTTTTTTTTAAATAACTTAAATGATGAAATACAATGGAGGCACTATTTGAGATATTTAAGCTTTCAACTTTACTATCAATGTCTATCTTTACTAAAAAATCAGCATATTTTGATGTGTGTTGGTGCATACCAAAACCCTCAGAGCCGAATAAAAGAATATTATTTCCTTTCCATTCTATTTTTGTGAAATCTTTATCACCATTACCATCAAATCCATAAACCCAAAAATTTTTATCTTTAAGATTTTTTAAAGTTGAATTAATGTTGGATACTTCAAAAATATTTACATACTCAATTGCTCCACTTGAAGCTTTATACATAAGTTTACTTTCTTTTGGATAGTGTCTTTCCTTAATAATAATTCCATCTATGTTAAAGGATGCTGCACTTCTTATTAAAGCACCAATATTTCTTGGATCTGTTACTCCATCTAAACAAACTAAAGTGACATTATTTTTTTTTTTTATAAATTCTTTTAGAATTGGTTTTTCTAAGTGTTCTATCTCGGCAACATATCCTTGATGTAACAAGTTCTCTTTGGTGCTATATTTGTCTAATTCTTTTTTGGTTTTAAAATAAACCTTTACGTCATTTAATAGGTTTTTGTTTGGGCTTTTTCTGTGAATATTTTTTTTACTTTCCTCTGTTAAAAAAACTCTTAGCACCTTTCTTTTTGGATTTTTGAGAGCCTCGATAACAGCGTGTTGCCCAACAATGAAAAATGATGATTTATTCATAAATAATCCTATGTTTTACACGTTTTTTTGAATATTTTCCTATTAAATCACGTGTTGCATTTGGATAAATAAAATATATAAAACGCATGTTGTTTGAAGCTTTATTGAACAAGGGGACACTTCCCCTAAGGGAGGGGTTCCAGAGCGGTCAAATGGGGCGGGCTGTAAACCCGTTGACTTCGGTCTTCGAAAGTTCGAATCTTTCCCCCTCCACCATTCAATAATTTTTCAAATAATACTGGAGTGTTACTCTTGGGGTTGTGCGGGTGTAGTTCAATGGTAGAACGCTAGCCTTCCAAGCTGGATGTAAGGGTTCGATTCCCTTTACCCGCTCCAAGAAAATAAATTTATAATTAAAAAGTGAGGAAAAAAAGTAATGTCTAAAGAGAAATTTGTAAGAAATAAACCACATTGTAATATTGGTACGATTGGTCATGTCGATCATGGCAAAACAACATTGACAGCAGCAATAACAAAGGTTCTATCAGAAACTGGTGGAGCACAAGCTGTAGCCTATGATCAAATTGATAAAGCTCCAGAAGAAAAGGAGAGAGGAATTACTATCTCAACCGCTCACGTTGAGTATGAAACAGAAAAAAGACATTATGCCCACGTAGATTGTCCAGGACATGCCGACTATGTCAAGAATATGATTACAGGTGCAGCACAAATGGATGGTGCAATTTTAGTCGTTAATGCAGCTGATGGACCTATGCCTCAAACAAGAGAACATATTCTTTTAGCAAGACAAGTTGGTGTACCAGCAATCTGTGTTTACTTAAATAAAGTAGATCAAGTAGATGATAAAGAGATGATTGATCTAGTTGAAGAAGAAATAAGAGAATTATTAACCTCATATAAATTTCCAGGGGACAAAACACCAATAGCAAAAGGTTCTGCACTTGCTGCTGTTGAGGGAAGAGATGAAGAAATAGGAAAAAAATCTATTTTAGAACTTATGAAGAATGTGGACGAATTTATTCCACAACCGGATAGACCAAAAGACAAAGATTTTCTAATGCCAGTAGAAGATGTTTTCTCAATTTCTGGAAGAGGAACAGTTGCAACTGGAAGAGTAGAATCTGGCGTTCTAAAAACTGGAGACGAGCTAGAAATAGTTGGTATTAGAGACACTAAAAAATCAGTTTGTACTGGTGTAGAGATGTTTAGAAAATTATTAGACTCAGGTGAGGCTGGTGATAACGTTGGTGTTCTATTAAGGGGAGTAGAAAGGACTGATATTGAGAGAGGACAAGTTCTTTGTAAACCTGGCTCTGTAACACCACATACTAAATTTGAAGCTCAAGCCTATGTGTTGAAGAAAGAAGAGGGTGGAAGACATACACCGTTCTTTACAAAATACAGACCGCAATTTTATTTTAGAACTACAGATGTTACTGGTGAAGTTGAACTACCAGCTGGTACTGAAATGGTAATGCCAGGTGATGATGCTAAGTTTACGGTTAAACTGATCACTCCAATTGCAATGTCGGAAAAATTAAACTTTGCAATAAGGGAAGGTGGAAGAACTGTAGGAGCAGGAGTTGTAACAAAAATTATAGAGTAAACTCTCTATAGGAGTGTAGCTCAATTGGTAGAGCGCCGGTCTCCAAAACCGGAGGCTGAGGGTTCGAGTCCCTCCGCTCCTGCCAATTTAGTTAATTGAACTATGAAAAACCCGATTAAATTTATTCAGGAAGTAAAACAAGAAGCTTTTAAGGTTACTTGGCCTAGTGGAAAAGAGACTCTTCAAGGCGCTTTAATGGTATTTGCGATGGCAGTAGTAATGTCAATTTTTTTTCTGCTTTTAGATCAAGTATTAAAGTTTTTTTTAGAAATATTACTTAAGGTGAGTTTATAATGAAAAATTGGTACATAGTTCAATCTCACTCAAGTTTTGAGAACAAAGTCGCTGGTTTGATAAAAGAAGAAGCTGAGAAAGCTAAAATTTCTGATAAATTTGATGAAATTATAGTTCCTACTCATGACGTTACCGAGGTTAAAAGAGGCAAAAGAGTACAAAGGAAAAAAAAATATTTTCCTGGTTATGTTTTAATAAAGAGTGAAATGGATAATAGTATTTACCATATGATTAAGAATATTAAGAGAGTTAGCGGTTTTTTGGGAACAAAAGGAATTCCAGTTCCTGTTTCTGATAGAGAAATTGAGAAGATTTTAGGTCAAATAAAAGATGGTGTAGCTCAGCCAAAATCTGGTATAGAGTACAACATTGGTGAAAAAGTTCAGGTAGTTGATGGACCTTTTGCTTCATTTAGTGGAATGGTGGAAGGTATTGATGAAGAAAAATCAAGACTTAAAGTTTCAGTCTCAATTTTTGGACGACCAACACCAGTTGAATTAGAATATAATCAAGTGGAGAAAATAAGTTAATGGCAGCAAAAAAAGAAATAAGTGGTTTTATAAAATTACAAATTAAAGGTGGACAAGCTAATCCAGCTCCCCCAGTCGGTCCAGCATTAGGTCAACGTGGAGTAAATATAATGGAATTTTGTAAAGCTTTTAATGATAAAACAAAATCATTAGCAGGCAAACCAGTGCCAGTAGAAATAACAGTTTATAAAGATAAAAAATTTGATTTTAAAATTAAATCACCTCCTGCATCTTTTTTTATAAGAGAGGCAGCTAAATTAAAAAGTGGCTCAAAGGAACCTGGAAGAAATATTGTTGCCTCAATTACAAAAAAACAAGCTGAAGAAATTGCAAAACAAAAAATGAATGATTTAAATGCTATAGATCTTGACCAAGCAGTAAAAATAATTTCTGGTTCAGCAAAATCAATGGGAATAGAGGTAAAAGAATAATGTCTTCAAAAAGATTTAAGAAATTACCTGAAAAAACCTCTGAATTACCAGCTGCTGGGATTGAAAATTTGATTTCAACAATTAAAAAAAATTGCACTACAAAATTTGATGAGTCAGTTGATTTAAGCTTTCAAATTAATAATAAACAAAAAAAAAGTGAAATAAATATTAGAACTGTTGTTAATTTACCAGGTGGCACAGGTAAAAAAGTAAAAGTTGCTGTAGTTTGTGAGGATGCAAAAGTATCAGAGGCTAAATCTGCAGGTGCAGACATAGTTGGAAGTGATGACTTTATCGAAAAAATTAAAAGTGGAGAATTGAATTTTGAAAAACTAATTTGTACACCTTCAATGATGATTAAATTATCTAAACTTGGAAAAATTCTTGGTCCAAAAGGGTTAATGCCAAATCCAAAATTAGGTTCTGTAACTGAAAATTTAAAAACAGCAATTACAGATGCGAAATCTGGTCAAGCAGAAATTAGAAATGATAAAGATGGGAATATTGGTGTTAGTATTGGAAAAAAATCATTTAATGATGATCAATTGATCAAAAATTTTAACGCAATTATTGATACCTTAGAAAAAGAAAAAAATAATAATACTGTAAAAGGAGATTTGATAAAATCAGCTTTTATAACTTCGAGTATGGGTGTTTCTTATAAACTAAAATTAGGCAAAAATATTTAACTATTATGATGAATAAAGAACAAAAAAAAAATTACATAACTGAAATAACTAATCAGTTTGAAAATAGTAAAGCTGTTATGGTCACGCATTATCAAGGTTTAACTATGCCACAACTAGATGAATTGAGATCTAAAATGAGAGAACATGGTATTGTTTTTAAGATTACAAAAAATAGAATTACAAAACTAGCATTAGAAAAAACTAAATGTAAAGATTTGTCTAATTTATTTAATGGTCCAACAGCAGTAGCTTTTGGTGAGGATGCAATAATGTCAGCAAGAATTTTATCAAAATTTGCAAAAGATAATGAGAATCTCAAATTAATTGGTGGAATGATGGAAAATGAGGTTCTAGATCAAGCAGGTGTAATGAATGTAGCTAATTTACCAACATTGGACGAGGCAAGGGCAAATATTGTTGGTATTTTGAATGCTTCTGCATCAAAATTGGTCAGTATTTTGCTTGCACGATCAGAAAAAATGAGTAATTTACAGCCAGAAAATTCTGAAAAAACAACCTAAAGATTAAGACTATGCCTGACCTAAATAAAATTATAGAAGATTTATCAAATTTGACTGTTGCTGAAGCAGCAGATCTTTCAAAGCAACTTGAAGAAAAATGGGGTGTAACTCCAATGGCAGCAGCAGCACCAGCAGCAGCTGGAGCAGCAGCAGCAGCTGAAGATAAAGATGATTTTACAATCATGTTAGTATCTTCAGGAGATAAAAAAATTAATGTTATCAAAGAAGTAAGAGCAGCTACATCTCTGGGACTAAAAGAAGCTAAAGACCTAGTGGAAGGTGCACCTAAAGAAGTTAAAACTGGGGTACCAAAAAAAGAGGCAGAAGAGATCAAAGCTAAGTTAGAAGCTGCTGGCGCAAAAGTAGAATTAAAATAATTTAATAAGGATTTTTAAACTACTAATTAATTTTAATTAATTAGTAGTACATAGATGCAGATATCTTTTACTGAAAAGAAAAATATTAGGAAAAGTTTTGGTAAACTTAAAGAAGGTTTATCTATTCCTAATTTGATAGAGGTACAAAAAAATTCATACAATGAATTAACAGACTCTAAAGCTGATAATGCAGAATTGACAAAAGGTTTTGACAGAGTTTTTAAAAGTATTTTTCCTATTGAAGATCTAAATGACAGAGCAACTCTAGAATATGTTTCTTATAGATTAGAAAAACCAAAATTTGATGTTGAAGAGTGTATTGCAAGAGGTCTTACTTATTCTTCGGCCTTAAAATGTACACTTCGGTTAGTTGTATATGAAATAGACCAGGAGAATAATACTAAAGATATTTTATCTGCAAAGGAACAAGAGGTTTATATGGGCGAAGTTCCTATGATGACCAATAGTGGTACTTTTATTACCAATGGAGTTCAAAGAGTCGTTGTTAATCAAATGCATCGAAGTCCAGGGGTATTTTTTGATCACGATAAAGGTAAAACACATGCTAGTGGAAAATTATTATTTAATTGTAGAGTTATTCCGAATAGGGGTTCCTGGTTAGATTTTGAATATGATGTTAAAGATTTTTTATATTTTAAAATAGATAGAAAAAAGAAAATATTAGCCTCATCTTTATTATTAGCACTTGGATACAGTAAAGCTGATATGGTGAATGAATTTTATGACAGTGAAAAATTTTCATTCGACACACAAAGTCAAAAATGGAAAACAAAATTTAATCCCGAAAATTATAGAGCTAAAAATTTTTCAGAGGAGGTTGTAGATGCTAAAAATGGTAAAGTTGTAATAAAACTAGGTGACAAAATTAATTATCTTAATGCTAAAAAACTTTCCAGTGATGGGTTAAAAGATATCCTGGTTTCTAAAGAGTCTTTATTTGGAAAGTTTTTACACAGTGAAGTAAAAATAAATGATGAGGAAAATGGAACTTTTAAGATTGGTACTGAGTTAAATGAGACTATCATAGACCAAATCTTGGAGGCTAAAATTTATTCTCTTGAAATTTCAGTAACAAATTCAATAAATAAAGGTGGATATTTATTAACAACAATCTTCAATGATAAAAACAACACCAAAGATGAAGCTATCACTGAAATCTACAAAATGTTAAGACCAGGCGAACCTCCAACAATTGAAATCGCTACTTCAATTTTTAACAATCTATTTTTTAGTTCAGACAGATATGATCTTTCGGATGTGGGTAGAGTAAAAATGAATTCTAGATTAAATCTTGAATGCTCAGATAAGGTAACCATTTTAAGAAATGATGATATTTTAGCTATTATTCACAAAATGTTGGATCTTAGAGATGGTAAAGATGATGTGGATGATATTGATCACTTAGGTAATAGAAGAGTACGCTCAGTTGGTGAGTTGGTTGAAAATCAAGCGCGAATTGGTGTTTATAGAATGGAAAGGGCTATAAAAGAAAAAATGACAACCTTAGATATAGAGTCTGCCATGCCACAAGATTTGATTAATGCTAAACCGTTAACAATTTCACTTAAAGATTTTTTTGCTAGTTCACAACTTTCACAATTTATGGATCAAACTAATCCTTTGTCAGAAATTACTCACAAAAGAAGAGTTTCTGCTTTAGGCCCAGGTGGTTTAACTAGGGAGAGAGCTGGGTTTGAAGTTCGAGATGTACACCCTACCCACTATGGAAGAATCTGTCCGATCGAAACACCTGAAGGGCCTAATATCGGTTTAATTAATAGTTTATCTACTTATGCAAAAATAAATAAATATGGCTTTATAGAAAGTCCATATAAACGAGTAAAAGATGGAGTCGTTCAAGAAAACGTTGAGTATTTATCAGCAATGGAAGAAACTAAATATACCATTGCTCAAGCAAATACTAAGTTAGATAAAAATAATAAAATTGTGGAAGAACTTGTATCATGCAGACAAAATTTAAATTTTTTATTGTCAAAGCCAGAGACAATTGACTATATAGATGTATCTCCAAAACAATTAGTGTCAGTCGCTGCTTCTCTAATTCCTTTTTTAGAAAATGATGATGCTAACAGAGCTTTAATGGGATCTAATATGATGAGACAAGCAGTTCCATTACTTAAACCAGAAGCACCCTTAGTTGGAACTGGAATTGAAAGCGATGTAGCTTTGGACTCAGGAGTGACAATAGTTGCAAAAAGAGATGGTATAGTTGATAAGATTGATGGTAAAAGAATTGTTGTTAAAGTAACAGAGGAAACTGATTTCAGTAAATCTAGTGTTGATATTTATAATTTACAAAAGTTTAAAAGATCCAACCAAAATACATGTATTAATCAGAGACCATTGGTTAGAGTTGGTGATAAAGTTAAGAGTGGTGATATCATTGCAGATGGTCCATCTACAAGATTAGGAGAATTAGCTTTAGGAAAAAATGTTACTGTAGCTTTCATGCCATGGCAAGGCTACAATTTTGAAGACTCTATTTTAATTTCTGAAAGATGTGTTACAGATGATGTTTTCACATCTGTTCATATTGTTGAATATGAAATAATGGCTAGGGATACTAAATTAGGTGAGGAAGAGATAACAAGAGACATTCCAAATGTTAATGAGGAGGCTCTTAAAAATTTAGATGAGTCTGGAATAGTTTATATTGGAGCTGAAGTTAACGCTGGTGACATTTTAGTTGGCAAAGTAACACCAAAAGGTGACTCTGCCTCAGGACCTGAAGAAAAATTATTAAGATCAATATTTGGAGAAAAAGCTATTGATGTAACAGATACATCTCTAAGAATGTCAAGAGGAAGCAGTGGAACAGTTGTAGATGTAAAGGTTTTTAACCGACATGGTATTGAAAAAGATGAGAGATCTATAACAATTGAAAGAGCTGAAATAGATCAAGTTCAACAAGATAAAATTGTCGAGGAGGAGATTTTAGAAAGAAGTATTAAGCAAAGAGCATCACAGATTTTTTCTGGTTCATCATTAACAAAAAAAATAAAAAATCTTGACATTGATACAAAACTTGACTTTGAAATTATAAATAATTTATCTATCAATGATGTTTTTAAACTTACCGATGGAAATACAAAAAATGATGCGGCGATTGCTCAATTAAAGGATCAACACAGTAAGGCTGAAAAAGATATTATTGAGAGATTTGAAGATAAAGTTTTAAAAATAAGAAGTGGAGATGATCTTTTACCAAGTGTTATGAAAATGGTGAAAGTTTTTGTTGCTATTAAAAGAAGATTGAGACCAGGTGATAAAATGTCAGGAAGACATGGAAACAAAGGCGTAGTAAGTAAAATTGTTCCGGTTGAAGACATGCCATATAGAGAAGATGGTAGACCAGTTGATATAGTACTTAATCCTTTGGGTGTTCCAAGTCGTATGAATGTTGGTCAAATTTTGGAAACTCATTTAGGTTGGGCATGTAAAGAATTTGGAGAAGAGGTAAAAAATCTTATTAATGAAAATCAAAAGAAAATAGAAAAATCGGAAAAAATTACTAAATTTCTTAAATCTGTTTACGGTGATGAAACATATAGTCAAAAAGTTGAAAAATTAAATAAAACTGAGTTTGAGGATTTATGCGAAAATCTTAAAAATGGTATAGCTATCTCCACTCCAGTATTTGATGGAGCTAAGGAAAAAGATGTTACAGAAATGTTAGAATTAGCAAATTTACCTGGTTCAGGTCAAACTTATTTATGGGATGGAAGAACAGGAGAAAAATTTGATAGACCAGTTACTGTTGGAATCATTTATATGCTAAAGCTTCACCATTTAGTTGAGGATAAAATTCACGCAAGATCGACAGGACCTTATAGTCTTGTCACTCAACAACCATTAGGAGGTAAAGCTCAATTAGGCGGCCAAAGATTTGGAGAAATGGAAGTTTGGGCTTTAGAAGCATACGGGGCTTCTTATACTTTACAGGAAATTTTGACTGTAAAATCTGATGATGTAGCTGGACGTGTGAAAGTTTACGAAACTATTGTTAAAGGAGAAGAAAATTTTGAGTCAGGTATACCAGAATCATTTAACGTTTTGGTGAAAGAAATAAAATCTTTAGCATTAAATGTGGAATTAAATTAATTATGAGCAAAGAATTAACAGATCTTTTTAAAAATTCTGAGATTTCGGAGGCTCAAAATTTTAATAGCATAAGGATTTCTCTAGCAAGTCCAGAGAAAATTAAATCATGGACTTATGGGGAAATCAAAAAACCTGAAACAATTAATTATAGAACTTTTAGACCAGAGAAAGATGGATTGTTCTGTGCAAGAATATTTGGACCTATTAAAGATTACGAGTGTTTATGCGGAAAATATAAAAGAATGAAGTTTAGAGGAATAATTTGTGAAAAATGTGGAGTTGAAGTAACGAAATCAAATGTTCGAAGAGAAAGAATGGGTCACATAAACTTAGCAACTCCAGTTGCTCATATTTGGTTTTTAAAATCTTTACCAAGCAGAATTGCTTTAGCTGTGGATATGAAGCTAAAAGAAATCGAACGTGTATTATACTTTGAGAATTTTATTGTAATTGAGCCTGGCTTAACAGGATTACAAAAAAACCAACTTTTAAATGAGGAAGAATTAGCAAAATACCAAGATGAATTTGGTGAAGAAGCGTTTACAGCTGGTATTGGAGCTGAGGCAGTTCTTGAAATGTTAAAAAATCTAGATTTAGAATTGGAAAGAAAAAATTTAATTAATTATATAAAGGAGACCAAATCTAAAGTTAATGAAGAGAGAGCTATAAAGAGATTAAAATTAATAGAGTCATTTATTGAAACAGGCCAAAAACCTGAATGGATGATAATGACAGTCGTTCCAGTAATTCCACCTGAATTGAGACCTTTAGTGCCTTTAGATGGAGGGAGATTTGCTACCTCAGACTTAAATGATCTTTATAGAAGAGTTATAAATAGAAATAATAGGTTGAAAAGATTAATGGATCTTAAAGCTCCAGACATAATTGTAAGAAATGAGAAAAGAATGTTACAGGAATCTGTTGATGCTTTATTTGATAATGGAAGAAGAGGAAGAGTTATTACAGGAACTGGTAAAAGACCTCTTAAATCTTTAGCTGAAATGTTAAAAGGTAAACAAGGAAGATTTAGACAAAATTTATTGGGCAAACGTGTTGATTATTCGGGAAGATCAGTAATTGTAGTTGGTCCTGATTTAAAATTACACGAGTGTGGTTTGCCAAAAAAAATGGCTTTGGAGTTATTTAAACCATTTTTATATGCAAGATTGAATAAACTTGGATTAGCTTCAACAATTAAACAAGCAAAAAAATTAGTAGAAAAGGAGACTAATGCTGTTTGGGATGCGTTAGAGCTAATTGTTAGAGAGCATCCAGTTTTACTTAATAGAGCTCCTACACTTCATAGACTAGGTGTTCAAGCTTTCGAACCAAAATTAATTGAAGGTGACGCTATTGAATTACATCCATTAACTTGTGCAGCTTTTAATGCAGATTTTGATGGTGATCAAATGGCAGTTCACGTTCCGTTAAGCTTGGAGGCTCAATTAGAGGCAAGAATTTTAATGTTATCAACTAATAATATTCTATCACCTTCAAACGGCAAACCTATCATAGTACCAAGTCAGGATATGATATTAGGTATTTATTATTTATCTCAAGAACCATTGACAGATAAACCTTCAGGTTATTTTGTGAATGCGGATCAAATTGAATTTGCATTATCTTCAGGCGAAATTAAAGTCCATAGCACTATAATTTCAAGATTTGAAACATTAGATGAAAAAGGTAATAAAAAGTTTGAAAAATACACTTCAACCGCGGGAAGATTTTTATTAGCTAATTTGTTACCAAAAAATAAAGATATAAAATTTTCACTTATAGATAGGTTATTACCTAAAAAGGTTGTTTCTGAGGTGATTGACATCGTATTTAGATTTTGTGGACAAAAAACAACTGTAATTTTCTGTGATAAATTAAAAGATTTAGGATTTAAGCATGCTTTTAAAGCTGGGATATCTTTTGGTAAAGATGATCTGGTTATTCCTCAAAATAAAACTCAATTAATTGATGACACAAAAAAACTAATTGCTGACTATGAAACACAATATGCAGAGGGTTTAATTACAAGAGGAGAAAAATATAATAAAGTTGTTGATGCGTGGTCGAAGTGTACTGATAAAGTAGCAGGAGAAATGATGAAGGGTATTTCAGCTACAGAAAAGACTTCTGAAGGATTAAAAATAAATTCAGTGTTTATGATGGCAGATAGTGGAGCAAGAGGTTCAGCAGCACAAATGAAACAATTGGCTGGAATGAGAGGATTAATTGCAAAACCATCTGGAGAAATTATTGAAAGTCCAATTACATCTAACTTTAAAGAGGGATTAACTGCACTAGAATACTTTAACTCTACTCATGGAGCCAGAAAAGGTTTAGCTGATACTGCATTAAAAACAGCAAGTTCAGGCTATTTAACTAGAAGATTATGCGATGTTGCTCAAGATTTAACTGTTACCAAAAAAAATTGTGATAAACCTGGTTTTATTGAGTTATCAGAAATTTTAGAGGGTGGAAATGTTGTTGTAAGTTTATCTGAAAGAGCTCTAGGAAGAGTTACAGCTTCTGATGTCAAACATCCTATAACAGGTGATATTATTATTAAGAAATCAAATATGATCGATGAAGCTGGTTGTGACCAAATTGATGCCGCAGGTATAAAATCTTTAAAAGTTTATTCTGTGATGACTTGTAGTTCTAAAGAGGGAGTCTGCGCCACTTGTTATGGAAGAGATCTATCGAGAGGAAAAATGGTACATGTAGGTGAAGCTATTGGAATGATTTCAGCTCAATCAATTGGTGAACCAGGCACACAATTAACTATGAGAACTTTTCACGTAGGTGGTACTGCTTCTGTAAAACAAGACTCTCAAATTGTAACTAAAAATGAAGGTATTTTAAAAATCATTAATTCTAATATTTTAGAGGATTCGAAAAAAAATCTGATTGTAATGGGAAGAAATACTCAATTATCAATTGAGGATGATAATGGAGTTCAAATCGCAGTTTATAAAGTTGCTTATGGTTCTAAATTATTTTTTAAAAATGGAGATAAAGTAAAAGCAAATACAAAAATTTGTGAATGGGATCCTTATACAACTCCTGTTATTGCAGAAAAAAGTGGTATTGCTAGTTATGTAGACTTGATTGATGGTGTCTCAATTCAAGAAACAACAGATGATGCAACTGGAATTTCATCTAAATCAGTTGTTGATTGGAGATCGCAATCAAAAAGTACAGACCTTAAACCTAGAATTACACTGAGAGATGAAAAAGGAAATGTAATTAAAAAAGCAGATGATAATGAAGCAAGATATTATTTAGTTCCAGATTCAATTTTATCAGTCAAAGATGGACAAAAGGTATCCGCAGGTGATGTAATCGCAAGACTTCCAAAAGAAACAACTAAAACTAAAGATATCACAGGAGGCCTTCCAAGAGTTGCTGAGTTATTTGAAGCAAGAAAAGCAAAAGATAGTGCGATAATTGCAGAAAATGATGGTCAAGTTATTTTTGGTAAAGAGGTGAGAGGAAAACAAAGAATTTCTATAGTCCCTGAGGATGGCAGTGAGCCGTCTAATTATTTAATTCCAAAAGGTAAACACATTAACTTTAATCAAGGCGAAAAAATAAAAAAAGGTGAATATTTATTGGATGGTCAACCTTTGCCTCATGATATTTTAAGAATAATGGGAATTAAAGATTTAACAGAATACTTTGTAAACCAAGTTCAAGAAGTTTATAGACTTCAGGGTGTAATTATTAATGATAAACACATTGAGACTATATTGAGACAAATGTTGAAAAAGATTGAAGTCAAGTCGTCTGGTGATTCAACTTACCTACCTGGAGAAATTGTAGATAGAATTAAGTTTGAAAATATGAACGAAAAACTGAAATCAGAGAATAAAACTCCAGCAATTGGAGAGAGAGTTTTAATGGGTATCACTAAAGCTTCACTTCAGACAGAGTCATTTATTTCAGCAGCTTCTTTCCAGGAGACAACAAGAGTTTTGACTGATGCAGCAATAAAAGGAAAGATAGATCCATTGAATGGATTAAAAGAGAATGTAATTGTTGGTAGATTGGTTCCAGCAGGAACAGGTAATATTAAGAATAAATGGAACAAAAAAGCCTTAGAAGATGATAACAAATTCTTGTCTGAACAAGAGAAAATTGAGGCTTCAGAAACCCAAGCAAATCAATAAAAAAAGCTATCCTAAACTACAGGTTTTAGTTTGACAAAGTGGAATTAATAAGTAATTTGTCGTTGTTTTTGGTTGGAAGTAGTACTTATTGCATGTGCTAAACGCTGCCATAATTGATCTGTCAGTTATTTCATCAAAAATATAATTATTTAAATTTTATGCCTACAATTAATCAATTGTTGAGAAAAAAAAGAGTTAAGCAAACTAAAAGGAACAAAGTTCCTGCACTCCAAAAGCAACCTTTAAAAAGAGGAGTTTGTGTTAAGGTTTATACTACTACTCCAAAAAAACCAAACTCTGCTCTTAGAAAGGTCGCTAGAGTAAGGTTATCTAATGGGTTCGAAGTAACTGCATACATACCAGGTGAAGGACATAATTTACAGGAGCACTCAGTGGTTTTAATTAGAGGTGGAAGAGTAAAAGATTTACCAGGTGTAAGATATCATATTCTTAGAGGAAACCTAGATACACAAGGTGTGGCGAACAGAAAAAAAAGAAGGTCACTATATGGGACGAAAAAAGGTAAGTAATTATGTCTAGAAAAAAATCTCAACCAAAAAAAAATATTGTTCCTGATCCAAAGTTCAATTCAACAATTATTCCAAAATTAATAAATAATATAATGTACGATGGTAAAAGAGGAACTGCTGCAAAAATAGTTTATGATGCCATTGATAAAATTAAAACTAAATCGAAAGACGAACCAATTAATATTTTTAATGAAGCTATCAATAATATAAAGCCAACAGTTGAAGTTAGATCAAGAAGAGTTGGTGGTGCGACTTATCAAGTGCCTGTAGAGGTAAAAAATAAGCGAGCTCAAGCGCTAGCTATTAGATGGCTTGTAGATTCAGCCAGAAAAAGAAAAGACAAAAATATGTCAGATAAAATTTTTAATGAACTTTATGATGCATATGAAAAAAAAGGTGCTGCAGTTAAAAAAAAAGAGGATGTTCATAAAATGGCTGAGTCAAATAAAGCTTTTGCACATTTTAGGTGGTAAAAATTTATGGCTAGAACACATACATTAGATAAGTATAGAAATATAGGTATCATGGCTCATATTGATGCTGGGAAAACCACTACTACAGAAAGAATTTTGTATTACACTGGTAAAAGTCATAAAATTGGTGAGGTACATGACGGTGCTGCAACAATGGATTGGATGGAGCAAGAGCAAGAAAGAGGTATAACAATTACTTCAGCTGCGACTACGTGTTTTTGGCAAGATCATAGGATAAATATTATAGACACTCCAGGTCATGTTGATTTTACGATCGAAGTAGAGAGATCATTAAAAGTTTTAGACGGTGCTGTAGCAGTTTTTGATGGAGTTGCAGGTGTAGAACCACAATCTGAGACTGTTTGGAGACAAGCCGATAAATATAAAGTACCAAGAATTTGTTTTGTAAATAAATTAGATAGAACAGGTGCCGATTTCTTTAGATGTGTTGATATGATTAAAGAGAGACTGGGTGCGAAACCACTAGTAATACAAGTCCCTATCGGTATTGAGGCTTCATTAACAGGTGTGGTTGATCTTGTTAAAATGAAAGCTCAGGTTTGGAAAAATGAAGCTCTTGGTGCAGAGTGGGAATATAAAGATATCCCAGAAGATCTAAAAGAAATTTCACAAAAATATAGAACCGAATTAGTTGAAGCAGCAGTTGAGCAAGATGAAAAGCTAATGGAGTCTTATCTAAATGGTGAGGAAATCAAAGAGGAAGATCTGATAAAATGTATCAGAATAGGAACATTAAATTTTAGTTTTGTTCCAGTTATGACTGGATCAGCTTTTAAAAATAAAGGAGTTCAACCTTTATTAGACGCAGTTGTTAATTATTTACCTAGTCCGGTTGATATCGGTTCTATAAAAGGCACTAAACTAGGTAGTGAGGATGAAATGGAAATGAAATTTGAGGATAATGCACCATTTTCAGCTCTTGCGTTCAAGGTAGCGAATGATCCATTTGTAGGATCATTAACATTTATTAGAGTTTATTCAGGTACTATTAAAACTGGTACAGCTGTTTACAATTCCTCAAAAGAAAAAGAGGAAAGAGTTGGGAGAATGCTATTAATGCATGCTAATTCAAGAGAGGATATTAAAGAGGCAAATGCTGGAGATATAGTAGCATTGGCTGGCCTAAAAAATACAATAACTGGTCACACTTTGTGTGACAAGGATAATAGTGTTCTTTTAGAGCCTATGGAGTTCCCTGATCCAGTGATTGAAATTGCAGTAGAGCCAAAAACTAAAGCAGACCAAGAAAAAATGGGTGAGGCTTTAGGTAGATTAGCTAAAGAGGATCCTTCATTTAGAGTTACATCAGATGAGGAGTCTGGCCAGACAATTATTAAAGGCATGGGTGAACTTCATCTGGACATAATTGTTGATAGAATGAAAAGAGAATTCAAAGTAGAAGCTAATGTTGGTGCACCTCAGGTTGCTTATAGAGAAACGATAGAAAATTCGTCAGAGGTTGAATATACACACAAAAAACAAAGTGGTGGTGCAGGTCAATTTGCAAAAGTTAAGTTGTTAGTGGAGCCACAGGAGGCTGGAAAAGGTAGAGAAGTTGAAAGTAAAATAAAAGGTGGAGCTATACCTAAAGAGTTCATTCCTGGTGTCGAAAAAGGAATAGAAACAGTTTCAGATGGTGGAATTTTAGCTGGCTTTCCAATGATTGATTATAAAGTAACAATCCTTGATGGTTTGCATCACGATGTGGACTCAAGTGTATTAGCTTTTGAATTAGCAAGTAGAGCTTGTTTTAAAGAAGCTTGTACAAAAGGTGGTTTAAAACTTTTAGAGCCAGTAATGAGAGTTGAGGTAGTAACCCCTGAAGATTACATGGGTGATGTTATTGGTGATTTAAATAGTAGAAGAGGACAAATAAGTACCCAAGAGCAAAGAGGTAATGCAACTGTAATTACTGCAATGGTGCCTTTAGCAAATATGTTTGGGTACATTAATAGTTTAAGATCTATGTCACAAGGAAGAGCTCAATACTCAATGTTTTTTGATCATTATTCAAAAGTTCCTCAAAATGTTCAAGACGAAGTAACCAAAAAAATTGCAGGCTAAAATGGAAAAACAAAATATCAGAATCAAATTGAGAGCTTATGACAACAAAGTTTTAGATGCATCGACTGAAGAAATAGTAAATACTGTAAAAAGAACTGGTGCAACAATTAAAGGACCAATTCCTTTACCGACTAAAATAGAAAGATATACAGTTTTAAGATCACCACATATAGACAAAAAAAGTAGAGAACAGTTTGAGTCTAGAACACATAAAAGATTAATAGATATAATTGAGCCAACCCCTCAAACTGTTGAAGCATTAATGAAATTAGATTTAGCTTCAGGTGTAGACGTGGAGATAAAAATTTAATTATGAGAGAAATAGCTTTACTAGGTAAAAAAATTGGTATGACAAGGGAGTTTTATAAAACTGGTCAGTTAGTTCCTGTGACTGTTTTAAAAATGGAAAAAGCGCGTGTAATTAATGTAATTGATATCGATAAAAGAGGTTACAAAGCTGTTCAATTAGGTTTTGGCAAAATAAAAAACTCTAAATTAACAAAGTCAATGAAAGGTTATTTTTCTAAAAAAAATACTGAAGCCAAAAAGATGCTAAAAGAATTTAGGGTTGAAAACTTAGAAAGTTTTAAAGAGGGAAACGAATTTGGTCTTGAGATTTTTAAGGACATAAAATTCGTTGATACAAAATCTAAAACTATTGGTAAGGGGTTTGCCGGAGCTATGAAAAGACATAATTTTGGTGGTTTAAGAGCTACTCATGGAGTGTCAATTTCCCACAGGTCTCATGGCTCAACTGGTCAAAGACAAGATCCAGGAAAAGTTTTTAAAGGTAAAAAAATGGCAGGTCACATGGGAGACAAATTAAGGACAATGCAAAACATTGAGATTATAAGAGCTGACTTAGAGAATGAGTTACTTTATTTAAAAGGTTCTATTCCAGGCTCAAAAAACTCAGAAGTCTTAGTTAAAGGATCAGTTAAAAATATAAAAAAACTTACAATTGACGAAAAAATTAAAGCTGTAGAATTAGCGAAGAAAACACCAGATAAAAAGAAAAAATAATGAAATTAGATAAATTAAATTTAGATGGAAAAAAAAGCTCAATTGAGGTTTTAGATAAGATTTTTTCTGCAAAGATAAATCATAAACTTGTAAGTAGTGTTTTATACAAAACAAATGCTAACTACAAAGGAAGACATGCCAAAACCAAACAACAAAATGAGGTATCGGGCCCAACATCAAAAATTTATGCTCAAAAAGGAACTGGTAACGCTAGACATGCAAGCAGAAAGGCACCCATATTTGTTGGTGGAGGTATAGCTCATGGACCTAAGGGTCAATCTTCATATAAAATTAGAAAGTTAAACAAGAGTGAGAAAAAACAAAGCATTGCATCATTGATAAGTGAAAAAACTCAAAATAAAGATCTGTTAGTTTTAAGTGATTTTAATAATGAAATTAAAAAAACTAAAGAAATGAGTTCTATTCTTAAGAAATTTGAAATCTTAAATTCGTTAATTATTTTAGATAAACCTTCAAAAAATAAAATTGAAAAATCGATAAGAAATATACCCAACATCAAAGTGACAGATATTAATCATTTCAGTGCATTTGATATTATAAAATTTAAAAAAATTGTTTTTACTGAAAGTTCAGTAAAAGAATTAGAAAAAAGGTACGCTTAAAATGCAAAAGATCCATTTATACGATAAAATATTGTCTCCTTTACTTACTGAAAAATCTACAAATTTATCAGAACAAAATAAGATTGTTTTTAAAGTTCATCAAAATGCTAATAAAAAAAACCTTAAATCAAATATTGAAAAAATTTTTAAAGTTAATGTTACAAAAATAAATATTATTAATAAACAAAATAGAACTAGATTAACAAGAGGTAGAAAAGTTAAAGTTTCTGGTTTTAAAAAAGCAATAGTTACCCTAAAAAAAGGTCAAACAATTGATCTAACAACAGGAATTTAATATGGCTCTAAAAACTTTTAAACCTTATACAAAATCTACGAGAGGAACTATCCTGGTTGACAGAGGTGGACTATGGAAAGGTAAACCATTTAAATCTTTAGTTTCACCTAAGAATGCAATGAAAGGAAGAAACAATAATGGTCACATAACATCCATTAATAGAGCTGGCGGTCATAAAAAGATGTACAGACATGTGGATTTCTATAGAAAAAAATTTGACGCTCCAGCTATAGTTGAAAGAATTGAATATGATCCAAACAGATCTTGTTACATAATGTTAGTAAAATTTGAGGATAATTCATATGCTTATTATTTGGCACCACAAAAAATTAAAGTTGGTGACAAAATTGAAAACGGATCGAAGAAAGAGATTAAAATTGGTAATTGTATGCCTTTACAAGACATACCTGTTGGTATTGATATTCATAATGTTGAATTACAGCCTGGTGGAGGTGGAAAAATTGCAAGATCTGCTGGAACATCAGTAACTATCACTGGTTTAGACGGAAATTATAGTCTTATTAAACTTGCATCAGGAGAAGTCAGAAAAATTGATTCTCGCTCATTAGCTACGATTGGCATTTTAAGCAATCCTGACCAAAAAAATATCAAAATTGGTAAAGCTGGTAGATCAAGATGGTTGGGAAGAAGACCTCATACAAGAGGCGTTGTGAAAAACCCAGTTGATCATCCTCATGGTGGTGGTGAGGGTAAAAGTGCTGGAGGTAGACATCCAGTTTCTCCTAAAGGTCAATCTGCAAAAGGACTTAAAACTAGAGACAATAAACGAACAGATAAATTTATTGTGAAAAGAAGAAATAAGAGAAAGGATACTAAATAATGGCTAGAGCAGTTTGGAAGGGTCCTTTTGTTGAGGAAAGTTTGATGAAAAAAGTTGATAAATACAAAACAGATCCAAAAAAAATACCAATTAAAACTTGGTCTAGAAAATCAACAATTTTACCAGATTTTGTAGGAGTAAGTTTTTTAATTTATAATGGAAAAAAATTTATACCCATAACTGTCTCGGAAGACATGGTAGGTCATAAATTGGGTGAGTTTGCTCCAACTAGAAGTTTTTTTGGTCATACACCAGCTGACAAAAAAGCTAAACCTGCAGAAGCTGAGGTTAAAAAATAATTATGAGTAAAAAAAAGAAAAAAAATATAAATAAAGACAATTTTGTGAAGTCTATAAACAATAATATAAGATCTAGTGTAAGAAAGCTTAATCCTATTTTAAAAGGCATTGTTGGTAAAAAAGTAGACGTAGCAATAAGAGATTTAGAATTTTCAGAAAAAAGAATAACAAAAGATATTAGAAAGACAATAAGTTCTGCTGTTGCTAACGCCGAAAATAACTTTCAATATGATATTGATAAATTAATCGTTAAAGAAGCTTATTGTGGAAAAAAAATTATTATGAAAAGGTTCAGACCTAGAGCAAAAGGGAGAGCAGCGCCAATAATTAAACCATATTCAAGTGTAACAATAATATTATCAGAAGCAAAAAAAATGGAGAGTCATGGGTCAAAAAGTTAATCCAGTAGGTTTTAGATTAGGTATAAACAGAGGTTGGGATTCCGTATGGTATGCCAAAAAAAAAGATTTTGGTAATTACTTAATTGAAGATTTTAAAATTAGAGATTATGTCAAAAAAAATGTAATCAATTCTGGTGTCTCAAAAGTAATGATAGAGAGAACTTCTAACAAATGCTATGTAACTATTTATACGTCAAGACCTGGTTTTGTTATTGGAAAAAAGGGCAGTGATATTGATAAAATAAAGAATAACTTATCAAAATTCACTAAAAATGAGGTTACACTAAATATAAAAGAGGTGAAAAAACCTGAGACTAATGCTTATTTGGTTGCTGAAAATATAGCTCAACAATTAGTTAAAAGAATTTCATACCGACGTGCTATGAAAAGAGCAATGCAGTCTTGTTTAAGACTTGGTGCTAAAGGAATAAAGGTATCAGTCAGCGGTAGATTGGGAGGAAATGAAATTGCAAGAACAGAGTGGTTAAGAGACGGGAGCATACCCTCGCACACATTAAGGGCTGATATAGATTATGCAGAGGCAGAGGCGCTAACAACCTATGGTATAATTGGTATAAAAGTTTGGATCTACAAAGGTGAGGTTTTTGCAAAAGAGTTTAGTCAAGAAACTAACAAAGTAATTATAAAAGAGGGTAAGGAATAATGTTACAACCTGTTAGAACTAAATGGAGAAAAGCTCATAAAGGGAGAATTCATGGAAATGCTTCAAGAGCTAATTTTATTAACTATGGTGCATATGCACTTAAAGCATTGTCACCAGAAAGAGTGACAGGTAAACAAATTGAAGCTGCCAGAGTAGCATTAACAAGACACATGAAAAGACAAGGAAGGGTATGGACTAGAATATTTCCCAATATACCAGTTTCAAAAAAACCAATAGAAGTTCGTATGGGTAAGGGAAAAGGTTCTCCAGAATATTATGCATGCAGAGTAAAACCTGGAAGAATATTATTTGAAGTTGATGGTGTTTCAGAACAAGTAGCTAAAGAAGCTTTATATAAAGCTTCAGCAAAGCTGCCAATAAAAACTAAAACAATAAAAAGGTTTTCGTAACATGAAGAAGCAAGAGATAAAAAAACTTTCAAAAGACGAAATTATCAAAAACATAGATAAATTTAAAAAAGATTTATTTAATTTTAGATTTCAAAAAATTAATTCACAAGTTACAAATCCTGCAAAAATTAGTGAAACAAAAAAAACTATTGCAAGATTGAAAACTACACTTAAAGGAAAAATAGATGCCTAAAAAAATTTTAACAGGAGTAGTGGTAAGTGATAAACCCAATAAAACAATCACTGTTTTAATTGAGAGAAAATATTCACACCCAGTTCTAAAAAAGATTGTCAGAGTGCGTAAGAAATATAATGCTCATGATGAAAATAATAAATACAAA
Organism: uncultured Pelagibacteraceae bacterium; assembly: GCA_902554195.1. Taxonomy (GTDB): domain Bacteria; phylum Pseudomonadota; class Alphaproteobacteria; order Pelagibacterales; family Pelagibacteraceae; genus Pelagibacter. Next base: position 8,844 of record CACDNT010000006.1, on the reverse strand, counting down.
ACTGGTGATAAAGTTTCAATTATAGAAAGCAGACCTTTTTCAAAAAATAAAAGATTTCAAGTAATGGAGAATATTAAATAATGATACAAGTTCAGACTGAATTACAAGTTGCTGATAATACAGGGGCAAAAAAAATTGAGTGTATAAAAGTTTTAGGTGGATCAAAACGAAGATATGCAAGTATTGGAGATACTATTGTGATCGCTGTGAAAGAGGCAATTCCTAAAGGTAAAGTAAAAAAAGGTTCAGTCCATAAAGCAGTAGTCGTTCGAGTGAAAAAAGGAATTCATAGAGATGATGGATCAAAAGTTAGGTTTGATAATAATGCTGCAGTTTTAGTTGACGATAAAGGCGAACCTGTAGGAACAAGAATTTTTGGACCTGTTACTAGAGAACTGAGAACAAGGGGTCAAATGAAAATAATCTCTTTAGCACCAGAGGTAATATAATGATTAAAAAAGGTTTAAAAGTAAAAATTTTGACTGGAAAGGATAAATCAAAGGAAGGAGAAGTTATTGAAATTGATAGATCAAACAATAGAGCTAAGGTTAAAGAACTTAATATGATTAAAAAACATGTTAAAACAACTAAAGAAAAAAAAGGTGGAATTTTTTCGAAAGAAAATTTTATTCATATATCAAACTTGAAACTAATAGATGAAAAAAAGAAAAATAAAAAAACTGAGGCTAAAAAATAATGACACCTAGATTAAAAGAACTTTATTTTAAAGAAATTCAGCCTTCCTTAAAAACTGAATTTGGTTTCAAAAATTTAAATATGGGACCAAAAATTGAAAAAATAATATTGAATATGGGATTAGGTTTAGATGGAAATGACTCAAAGATTTTAAAATCATGTGAGGAAGATCTTGCTAAGATCACTGGTCAAAAACCTGTCACAACTAAATTTAAAAAATCTGTTGCTAATTTTAAAACAAGGAAGGGATCTAATGCTGGTTTAAAAGTGACACTAAGAAAAAATAAAATGTATGAATTTTTGGATAGACTTGTTAATATAGCCCTACCTAGAGTTAAAGACTTTAGAGGTTTGTCTCCAAAAGGTTTTGATAAATTTGGCAACTATACATTTGGTATTAAAGAACATATTATATTTCCAGAGGTGAGTTTTGATAGAGCAGATAAGGTTAGAGGATTAGATGTTGTTATTGTTATATCTTCTTTAAACAAAGAGCACAGTTATGCTTTATTAAATAAGATGAATTTTCCATTTATTAAAAAAGGAGACAATTAAAATGGCTAAATTGAGTTCAATAAATAAAAATAACAGAAGAATAAAACTTTCTAATAAATTGTTTAATAAAAGATCTAAATTAAAAAAAATAATTATGGATAAAAAAATCCCACTAGAGGAAAGATTTAAAGCTCAGCAAAAATTATCAAAATTACCTAGAAATTCAGCTAAAAACAGAGTTATGAATAGATGTCAAATTACTGGCAGACCACATGGAGTTTATAGGAAATTAAAAATATCAAGAATTGCATTAAGACAACTTGGATTGCAAGGAAAGATACCAGGTTTAGTTAAATCGAGCTGGTAGAAAGGAATTATTATGAGTTTAAGTGACCCAATAGGAGATATGATAGCAAGAGTTAAAAATGCTCAAGCTAGATCTCATAAAAAAGTAGATTTACCATCTTCAAATTTTAAAAGTAAAATCGCCGATATATTAAAAAATGAGGGATTTATAAAAGATTTTAAAGTTTCAACTACTGAGAAAAAAAATATTTTATCATTAGAATTGAAATATCATTCTGGCAATCCAGTTATAAATAACTTTGAGAGAGTCTCAAAACCTGGAAGAAGAATTTTTTCAAGTGCAGATAGCTTACCAAAAATTAATAATGGTCTAGGTATAGCTATATTATCAACTCCAAAAGGTGTAATGACCGATATTGATGCACGAAAGCAGAGAGTCGGTGGTGAAATAATTTGTAAGGTTTTTTAATATGTCAAAAATTGGGAAAATAAATATATCGATACCGGAAAAAGTAAAAGTGGCTATTGCTGGAAATATTCTCAATATAGAGGGTCCATTAGGTAAAAAATCACTCAATATTGACTTAGAAATGTTTAATCTTGATATAAAAGAGGGAAAAGAAATATCAATCAAACCAAAAAAAATTGACCAAGATACGAAAAGATTATGGGGAATGAATCGTAGTCTTATTAATAATGCTGTTATTGGTGCTGTTAAAGGATATGAAAAAATACTAGAACTTGTTGGTGTTGGATACAGAGCATCTTTAAAAGGTAATCAACTTAACCTTCAATTAGGTTATAGCCATGACATAAACTATACAATCCCAGAAGGTATAAAAATTTTAGTTGAAAAACAAACTACTTTGAGAATATCTGGATTTGATAAACAATTAGTTGGCTCAGTAGTCTCTAAAATTAAAACATTTCGAAAAATTGAACCCTATAAAGGAAAAGGAATAAGAGAAAAAGGTCAATATATTATGAAAAAAGAGGGTAAGAAAAAATAATGAAACTTAATACAAGTGCTAGAAAGAAATATAGAGTTACAAACAAACTCAAAAAGTTTGCTAAATCAGACAGATTTAGATTGAGTATATTCAGGTCATCAAAAAATATTTTTGCACAAATAATAGACGATAAAAAAAATATTACTCTATTGTCAGCTTCATCAATAGAAAAAGATATTAAAGAGTCTAAAACCACAAATAAGTCTGAATTATCTAAAATTGTTGCAGAAAAGTTAGCAAAAAAAGCACAAGAAAAAAAAATCAGTAAAATATATTTTGATAGAGGTATTTATAAATATCATGGAAGAATAAAAATTTTTGCTGAAACTTTAAGAAAAAATGGAATGGAATTTTAATTATGGATAATTTTAAAGAAAAAAAAAATGATGATATCTTGGAAAAATTAGTTCACATTAACAGGATCACTAAAGTTGTAAAAGGTGGAAGAAGGTTTGGTTTTTCAGCTCTTGTGGTTGTGGGTAATCAAGCTGGAAAAATAGGTATTGCTCATGCTAAAGCAAAACAAGTTCCAGATGCTATAAAAAAAGCCAACGAAATTGCCAGAAGAAAACTCATTCATATACCGCTAAGAGAAGGAAGAACAATTCATCACGATGTTAAAGCGAAAGATGGATCTGGTAGAATAGTTTTAAGGTCTGCCTCAAAAGGAACAGGTATAATAGCGGGAGGACCAGTTCGAGCTGTTTGTGAGGTTTTAGGTGTTAAAGATATTGTTGCAAAATCTATGGGAACATCAAACGCTCATAATGTAATAAGAGCGACTATTAAAGCCTTAATGAAACAAAATTCACCTAAACAAATCTCTTCAATTAGAAATAAAAAAATTTCAGAAATAGTTGAAAAAAGAGGATTATGATAAAATTAAATAATAGACCAAAATTAAATAAATCTAAGATTAGAGTGGGTAGAGGTATAGGCTCTGGTAAAGGCAAGACATCAGGAAGAGGTGTAAAAGGACAAAAATCACGATCTGGTGTAGCTATAAAAAGTTTTGAAGGTGGACAAATGCCTTTATACAGAAGATTACCAAAAAGAGGTTTTAAAACATTTAATAGAGAGAATATTGCGATTTTGAATTTAGAGAAAATTCAATCGTTTATTAATAAAAAAACGATTAGTACTAGTGAAGTTCTTAATTCATCCTCTTTAAAAAAACTTAGATTAATAAATAAAAATTCAAAAAAACTTAAAATTTTAGGCACTGGTGAAATTAAAGATAAGATAAATATTGAAGCGGATCTAGCATCAAAATCAGCATTAGAAAAACTTGAAAAAATTGGTGGATCAATACAACTTAAAAAATAATACTTTAATTAAATGAGTTCTTCATCTTCAAGTAGTGATCTAAGAAATAGAATAATATTTACTATTGCAATATTAGCAGTTTATAGATTTGGTACTTTTGTTCCACTACCTGGAATCGACCCTGAGCAATTAAAAATATTAATGGAAGGTAATCAAAAAGGGTTGCTAGGGATGTTTAATGTTTTTGCTGGTGGAGCTGTGAGCAGGATGGCAATTTTTGCACTTGGAATAATGCCTTATATATCTTCATCAATTATTGTTCAGTTATTAACTGGTGTATCTGATTATTTTAAAAATTTAAAAGCTCAAGGTGAAACAGGAAGAGCTAAAATTACTCAAATAACAAGATATGGAACTGTTTTATTAGCAACGGTTCAGGGATATGGATTGTCAGTAGGGCTAGAGTCATCGGCTAATTTAGTTATTAATCCTGGAATATTTTTTAAAATATCAACAGTGACAACTATTGTTGCAGGTACGATATTTTTGATGTGGCTTGGTGAACAAATTACGCAAAGAGGTATTGGAAATGGAATTTCATTAATAATTTTTGCAGGTATTGTTGCCGAAATTCCGAGAGCTTTAGTAACTACATTTGAATTAGGAAGAACAGGAGCAATCTCTACTTTAATGATTATAGCAATATTTGTTTTACTCATTTTAACTATATTATTTATTGTATTTATGGAAAGAGCTTTGAGAAAAATTTTAATAAATTACCCTAAGAGACAAATGGGAAATAAAATGTACGGAGGTGAGTCATCGCATTTACCTTTGAAAATTAATCAAGCAGGAGTTATACCTGCAATTTTTGCATCAGCGTTACTTTTATTACCTGTAACATTTTCAAATTTTAATATTTCTGAAAATGAAACTTTTTTAAATTTAAGTTCTTTCTTTACTCAAGGACAACCTCTTTATATGCTTTTATATGCATCAGGAATAATATTTTTTACTTTTTTTTATACATCAATAACTTTTAATCCAACTGAAACGGCTGATAATTTAAGAAAGTATGGAGGGTTTATTCCTGGCATAAGACCTGGAGAAAGTACAGCGATTTATATTGAAAACATTTTAACTAAATTGACAACTATTGGTGCACTATATTTAACTTTAGTCTGCTTAATGCCTGAATTTTTAATTGCTAATTATCCTATCCCTTTTTACTTAGGTGGAACATCAATATTAATTGTTGTAGTTGTAGCAATTGACACAGTTACACAAATTCAAACAAGACTTATGAGCTCACAATATGAGCAATTAATTAAAAAAACTAAATTTGGAAAATAATTAAGAAAAGTGAATTTAATATTAATTGGTCCTCCAGGTGCTGGTAAGGGAACACAAGCTAAGTATTTAGTTAAAAAGTTAAATAATTTTCAAATTTCAACAGGTGATATGTTGAGAGAAGAAATTCAAAATGACTCTGAAATTGGTAAGAAAATATTAAATGATATGAATGATGGAAAGTTTGTTAGCGATCAAATAGTAAATACTCTAATCGAAAATGCTTTATTAGATCCCAAAAAAAAGGGGAGATTAATTTTTGATGGATACCCAAGATCATTAACACAGGCAAAAAATCTTGAGCAATTATTAATTAAAACAAATCAAACTATCGATTTCATTTTCTTTCTTAATGTAAATAAAGAGACAATCATTAAAAGAATAAATCAAAGAAAAATTATAGAAAAAAGAGCAGATGATGACCTTGAAACCATCATTAAGAGGTATGAGACTTATATGGATACAACAAAGCCTGTTTTAGATTTCTATTCTCAAAATTCAAATTTTTATGAAATAGATGGTGGTTCTAAAATAGAGGAAATAACCGCTAAAATAGACAGTTTTCTCAATGTTTAAGACGTTGACATTAAAACATCTTCTTATATAAAAGGCAGAAAATTATCACTAAATATATGGCTCGTATTGCTGGTATAAACATCCCACAAAATAAACTTGTCCACGTAGGATTGACATATATCTATGGCATTGGAGACAAATTCTCATCAAAAATATGTTCCTCATTAAATATTCCCAAGGAAAAAAGAGTAAACCAACTGACCGATGAAGAAATTCTAAAAATTAGAGAATATATTGATCAAAATTTTAAAGTTGAAGGAGATTTAAGAAGAGACTATTCACTTAGTATTAAGAGATTAATTGACCTTGCTTGTTATAGAGGATCAAGACATAGAAAAAAGCTACCTGTAAGAGGACAAAGAACAAGATGTAATGCAAGAACAAGAAAAGGTAAAGCTATTGCAATTGCAGGTAAAAAATTAACTCCACTAAAAAAATAAATATGGCCAAAGTTGAAAAAAATGAGACTAAAGAGCAAAAAGTTGAAAAAAGTGTAAATAAATTAAAAAAAAGTTCCTATTCAAAAAAAAAGAAAACGAAAAAAAATATTTTGAATGGTATTGCATATGTACAATCAACTTTTAATAATACTATAATTTCTATAGCTGATACTAATGGAAATGTCATTTCTTGGGCTTCATCAGGTCAAAAAGGTTTCAAAGGATCAAGAAAATCTACTCCTTATGCAGCACAAATAGCAGCTGATGCTGCTGCTTCGAAAGCATTAGAGTTTGGAATGAAAACTTTATCTGTTGAAGTCAAAGGCCCGGGCTCAGGCAGAGAAACAGCTCTTAGAGCTTTACAAGCAAGAGGTTTTAAAATTTTATCAATTAAAGATACAACACCAATGCCACACAATGGAACTAGGCCACCAAAAAAAAGGAGAGTTTAATGGAAACTGAAAATGTAAATATTAAAAATTGGAAATCCTTAATTAAACCATCAAAAATAGATGTTCAAATGAGTGATGATTTATCTCGTGCAAAGATTGTCGCTGAACCTCTTGAAAAAGGATATGGGTTAACATTAGGAAATTCTTTAAGAAGAATTTTATTATCTTCTATAAGAGGTGCAGCAGTAACCTCAATTCAAATTGATGGAGTATTACATGAATTTACTTCTATCAAAGGTGTACGTGAAGATGTTACAGATATTGTTCTTAATGTAAAATCCTTAGCTTTAAAATCATCCTCAGAGGGAACAAAAAAATTAGTTTTAGATGCTAAAGGCCCTGGAGAAATAAAGGCATCAGATATAACTCCAGTTGCTGATGTAGAAATTTTAAATCCTGATTTAGTAATCTGCAATTTAGATGAAAATACAACTTTTCATATGGAAATGAATGTTAACACTGGTAAAGGATATGTTCCTGCAGAACTAAATAAACCAGAAGAACCACCTTTGGGTTTAATCGCAATAGATTCTCTTTATAGCCCTGTTAAAAAAGTTTCTTATTCGGTAAGCACTGCCAGAGAAGGAAAAGCACTCGATTATGATAAACTTACGATGGAAGTAGAAACAGATGGTTCGATTTCAGCAGAGGATGCTGTAGCTTACTCAGCTAGAATTTTCCAAGATCAATTAAAAATGTTTGTAAATTTTGATGAGCCAGTAGAGGCACCCATTAAAGAAGTATCAACAGAACCAGAATTTAATAAAAATTTATTAAGAAAAGTTGATGAATTGGAATTATCTGTTCGATCAATGAATTGTTTGAAAAATGACAACATAATTTATATTGGTGATCTTGTTCAAAAATCAGAGGGAGAAATGTTGAGAACGCCAAATTTCGGAAGAAAATCACTTAATGAAATTAAAGAAGTGTTAACTGGTATGTCTTTATATTTGGGTATGGAAATACCAAATTGGCCACCAGATAATATAGCTGAAATGTCTAAAAAACTCGAGGAAGCTATATAAATGAGACATGGATTTGCTAACAAAAAACTCAACAGAACGTCTGAGCATAGAAAAGCATTGTTAAAAAACATGCTTAATTCTTTAATAAAATATGAGCAAATTAAAACAACATTACCTAAAGCAAAGTTTTTAAAACCTCAGGCTGATAAGATTATTACATTAGGTAAGAAAGATACTCTTCATAATACAAAAGCTTTAGTTTCACAGTTACAAGATATTAAATCTGCAAATAAAGTTAAAAAGACATTATCGAAAAGATATGAAAAAAGATCAGGTGGTTATACAAGAATAATCAAAGCTGGTTTTAGATATGGTGATAATGCACCGATGGCAATTATTGAGTTTGTAGACAGAGATGTTGAGGCAAAAAAAGTAGATAAAAAGAAAAAATCTACCGCAAAAGAGACTGAAAAAAAAGAAGATAAAAAACCAGTCACCGTATCAAAATAATTCTTTTTTATGTTAAAAAGTTACATCGTTAATTCAACGTGTAATAATATGCGTGTTGATAGATGGATACGAAACATAATAGGGAGAATTCCTCAAGGACTAATTGAAAAATCTCTAAGATCAGGAAAAATCAAGGTAAATAAAAAAAAAATAAAAAGTTCTCATAAGATAAAATCTAATGACAAAATCGATTTTTATGGCTTTAAATTCGAGGAAAGAATTCTACAAAAAAAAATAAGTTTTAATCCTTCTAATCAAATAATTAAAGCTAATGAAGATTTAATAATAGATAACAATGAAAATTTCATCGTTTTAAATAAAAGTGCTGGTATTTCTGTTCAAGGTGGAACAAAATCAAAAAAAAACTTAATTGATATTTTCAAAAAAAGTGAAATTTTTTCAGACTCAAAACCTTTTTCTGTTCACAGATTAGACAAAGATACCTCAGGTGTTTTTTTAATGGCTAAAAACAGAGAGACAGCACAATTATTAACATCATTGTTTAGATTAAGAAAAGTGCATAAAACTTATCTAGCTATATGTCATGGTGAACTTGAAAAAAATTCAGGAGAATGGAATAACGAGTTAGTACGTTATGATAACGGAAAAAAAATTATTGAAAAAGCAAAAACAATTTACAAAGTCATTGATAAAAATTCTAATTCTAGTCTTGTTGAGATGAAACCTGTTACTGGTAGGAAACACCAATTAAGAAAACAACTTTTTAATATTGGTCACTCAATTTATGGGGATAATAAATATAAATCTTTCACCA